>CAYUVM010000206.1:0-7602 GCA_964447935.1 uncultured Cytophagia bacterium
AAAGAAAAAACAAAAAACATAACCCCAATAACAAGCCCGCGAGAGTTAGCCGCACGGCCAATAAATGTTCGTTACTCGCCGGCAGTTCGCCAGGCGGCACCGGCTTAAAAAAATTTTGTACCACTTTCCACTGGCTCCTTACTTGCTGCTTCCCAGCGTGATCCAGAATTCATTTCCGAGGTTTGCAATCATTCCACTTGACCTCGGACCTTATCGCACTACGGCAATTTTCCGCGTTGCAATTTGCTGTTGCCCGTTTGAGAAAACGATTTTCATCGACAGCAGATAAATGCCGTTGGGAAGCGCCGCCTCACGATCATTCTTGCCGTTCCAGGTTAATAGATAATTTCCGGCGGGCTTCTTTTCCTTTTGCAATAGACGCACGCGGCGCCCGAGCAGATCATAAAGCGATGCCGTCACGAAAGCCTCCGAGGCCAATGTATAATGTAATGTCGTTGTTGCCCCTGCTGCCGTAACGCGCAGCGGATTGGGATAATTCGCCGACAGCGTAAAACTTTTAACGACCTCGGACTTCGGACTTTCGACGCCCACCGGCAACGAGCCATCGCGAACGACGTGGCGCGCCAGTATGCCGCCAAATTCACCGACCAGTTCCAAGCGCACGGAGTCGGCGCCGAAAACATTGATGCGGCCGTAAGCATTGTTGAAATTTGAGCTCATCAGCGTTTGGCCGCCGCGATTCCAAATCTGGATGCCTAAAAATTCCAGCAGGGCCACGATTCTGGAATTAGTGATGTCAAGTCCGCCGGCCATAATTTCGGGCAATCCAGCGTTGGTCCCGTCGTCAATCGCCGCCGTGTGCAAATCGCCGCTGAGCACGATCACATTTTTAATCTTATTTTGCCCAATGAATTGCATAAGCAACTCCTGCTCTTTTTCAAACCCCACCCATTTGTCGATCAGCTCGACGGCCACAAACAAACCGGTCACTTGGCCGAAGCCCGGCACAAAAACCACCGTGTCTTGCAAGGCCAGCGTCAGATCGAGCGCTTGACGGAAGCCGCGATTGAAAGGCACCGAGGTGATGACAAATTTCCAATCCGCATCGGAAGCGCGCAATTCTCGCAACAGCCAATCGCGCTGGTTCTCGCCGATTAGCGTCGAGTCGCCGGCCAACATCGAATGGCGCTGATTGTTGAGCATAAATTCAAATTTGCCGCGCGCATTGCGCCGCAGGGCATTCATGTTCGGGCGGCGCTGCGAGCGGGTATCGAGCATAAAAAAATCGGCATTGCCATGCGTAAACTTGTGCCAAATGCCGCCGTTCGGATTGGCCAGCGGATAACCGGGAAAGAGCTGTTGATAGCCTTGAATGCTGTTCAAACGCGCTTGCGGCGACGCCGGAATCTCGCGAGCCCGTATTGCATCATTGGCCGTATAAGCTGAGGCGTTGTTGTTTAAATAATCGTGATCATCATAAACGTAATCCACCGGGGCTAGGCGAAAAATCTGCTGAGCTTTATAAAGCGAATCGAATTTGGCCCGATAGCTTGCCTGCACGCGGCTCATCTCCAAGCTGAAAAATCGTGTTGAATCTCGCGCCGTATCCGTGGTGTCCGGATAGCCCCAGTCGCCGATTTGTAAAAAGAATCGTGGTTGATCTTTCGCCATCTCCGTGAAAACGAGTCCGGCATTCGGCGCGTTGCGCCACGGCCGATTTTGCTGACAGGAACCGAACGTAAACAGAAACGGCTCGCGGCTGCCTTTGGGAGGGAACGTGCGGAATTGCCGAATGTCATTTAGCGGCGCACCGTTGATCGCGACGCGATAATAATATAATGTATTTGCCGCCAATCCGGTGACGGGAATGATAACGGCAAAATCATTCGCGGCGGTGGCAATCTGCGGCGTGCCAACATTCCATATGGCAAAATCATTGGTGGTGGAAACTCGAATATTGACCGTCGCGGCATTATCCACTCTAATGTAGAATCGCGCTGAATTCGAAGTTACCCCGCCTGCAATCGGGCCGTGCGTGAGATTCTGCGCGAACCCATATGGAATAATAAATAAGGCGAGAACGAGTGCGGGCTTGATCGTTCGCTTCGAAGTGAAAGATAGCAAAATGTTGGGCAGCATAAAAAATCTCCACATGATGTCACGTTGCAGTATGAAGGGCTTTTGAGATTTTTGTTAAAAGGGGTTTTAACTTTGCCCCTGTTCTATGGTGTTGCAAGGTTTCCAATTCTACGGCGAGGGCGACGTGATCAGCACGTTAGTATATTCCCGCTTTGTCACGCTCGCTGCTGAGAATGGTTTTGAGAATATAGTATTGCGCCTTTGCCGGTGAAAGTAAACTCGTGCTCACGGTTGCGGTGTGGCAGTGGCGCCGTGCCATAGATCATTTTTATTGTATCTACAGAGCTTGCCATTTGGAGAAGGGGTCATCGAGTAACCGCTTCTCCAGATAACATTGCAAGTATTTCCCAAGTATGAATCACAAAATACGGGACGTGCAATTTTAAAGCAAGTGAAATAAGTGAAGTTTTGTTGTACTTTGCCCAGCGTTATTTGTGCCGGGCAAACAAACCACACTGTGGCGTTTATTCACAATAAAATCGCATCGAGAAATCCATGGTGTGTTGCACAATTTCAAGATAAATAACGATTCGTCTTGTAACAAAGCCTTTATCATCTACTGGCATAGCAATTGAACTCACCAACGTGTAGTCACTTTAAATTCGACAATTCAAAGTTCAACCTTTTAACCACGCCCAGGAGGGCATTATTATGAAATTCAATACGAAAATCAACTGGCTGGTGTTGGTGGCGATCGGTGCGTTGGCGCTGGTCAGTTGCGACAAAAATCCAACGAGTCCAACTTCATCAACCTCAACCAACGCGAATGCACAAATCGCGGCCAATAGCGCCGTCACGGTTTATCGAAATGTGCAAACGTTCGCGCAGATTGAGCAGGCGATGGAAGGTCCCGAAGCGCTCGGTAAAATTAACCTGCCGGCGGTGGGGAGTCTCCAACAGAGTCATATCGCGATTCAACAAGCGCTGCGGCCTTTTTATCAGCAAACACCGCTGCTCGTACAGTCTCTGCAAAAAACGAACGGCGACTCGACACTGCTTGATAAACGGTGGACGGATGATAAAACCGGCATCAAGTATCATTTGTGGATTGTGTACAACACCGCGAATGGCAAAGCCAATGTTTATACTGTCGCGACGAATCATCCGAGCCGCAGTCTGATTGATCGCGACTCAACACGGATCGTCGTCAATACGAATTTCACCATTGCCAACGACAAAGATGATGTTGTGGAGTTGTTAGAAAATGCGAAAGATTATCGTGGCGGTTATCGCCTGCGCTATGAAGAAGGCCGGCTCATACCCGACCAATATCAACCGGGCAATGAACCGAAGGGCAGCGTCATCGAGGGCAAGCGCCTGTATGCTTCCGGACAAGACACGGCGCAAGTGCAGGAACGCCTCGAGTATCACGAAAGCGCCAATCCTATCGGCAGTTGGACGAAAATCGTGAGTTTCAACAATGGCACACGCTACAGCGAAGATATCACGTTTGGCCCAAATAACATCATCTTCAATATCGTCTATCGTGACGGCACGCGCGAGCAGGGGCAATTTAATGTGCAGGATGAAAACCATCTTTCATTTGAGAAGCGAGTGACGTATCCCGCCGGCGCCGATCCGCGCTCGATTTTTGAGAAGGGGAATTTCTCCAACAATCCCGCGAACAAATCCGGCGAAGTCAATTTCACCCGCGAAGAGTTTTTTGCCGACGGCTCCGCGAAGAAGCGCACCGTCAATATCAAAGGCTCGGAACAAAACGGTTTTGGCCGCCTCGAAGTTACGGAGACGAACAGTGACGGCACCAGCGTGAATTGGACGCTGCAGGACGGCCCGACGAAGGCGGATTTGAAAGGCAGCGGTATCAACGAGCAGAAGCAATATGTTTTGTTCAACGGCTCGTTCTACAAAGACGGTAGCGGCGATTTGCATCTCGAAGTGTATGCTTCAAGAGCAGCGTACGATCGCGGTGATCAGCCGCTTTTCAAAGCAGACATTCATTTCAATCCGGACGGCTCCGGCAATGGCACGATTACGAGCAAAGACGGAAATTCAACTTTCTCTTTCAATGCGGCAGGAACGCCGAGAGGTTGAGCGCAATCCCCGCCTCACCTGAAATGGGTTTTGTAGAAAACTTTGTTTATCGAGATTGACCGGTTACTTCAATGGACCGGTCAATTTATTTTTCTGGAATTATACTTTGCTTTGCCGCAAAAAAGCATTTGCACCCGTGAAAAATTCTCCTATTTTATAATCGATCAAAACAATTGCAGGCCGGTGGTTGGCGTCACAACACAATATGCAACTTCTCATTCCGAAAAGAATTATACACTGTTTGCTTCTGCTCCTGCTGTTTTGCAGCCAATGGCTGGGGGCGCAAGAAGGCCAACTCATTGTCGAGCAGGTCAAAATTCTCGGATTGCGCCGAACGAACGCGCAAATCGTGCAGCGGTATCTCAGTTTCCGCGCGGGCGATGTTCTCACGCCGGAACTGATTGAGCGGAATTATCAGACCTTGCAAGCCACCAACTTTTTTAAACAGGTGAGCTTTCGTTCTGAACCCGGCTCTTCGCGCGGGAAAGTGATCGTGGTCTGCGAAGTCATTGAGCGACAGTGGCCGACGTTTGAATTTGCCGGCGGCTACAGCGAACTGGACGGCTGGTATTTTTCGCCGCTGGGCGTGCGCTATGATAATCTTTTCGGCAGCGGCCACTGGCTCGGCCTGCGTTTGATTTTTGGCGATCGCGTTGCCGGCGCCAATTTACGTTTTTATCAACCGAACATTTTTAACAGCGCCGCTAATTTCCAATTCGACGCCGACATTACCGGCCGGCAAATTATTCATTATTTTGACACGCGTGCCAGCCGGCAGAATATTGCTGCCGCAAGCTTGCGCTTGACCCTGAGCGGCTCGCGCGGTCTTGGAAAATATTTATCCGGTGGGTTACAATCCAGCGAGACGCAACCCGATAGCTTTGCGACATTGGTGCACAAGGACAGCACTTTTTTCGCTTTTCCAGAAATCATCGCCAAAGATTTGGGCAAAAAACGGCTCCGCAGCGCTTGGTTGCGCTTGCAGGCCGACACGCGCGATGATGCGCTCTTTCCAACCAAAGGTATTTGGGGCGCGCTTTCATTCGAAGCCGTTGGCGGCGACGCAAAATTCAAGCGCACGATTTTTGATGGCCGGGTGTATCAAAAGCTTGGCCTCGGCGTTCTGGCATGGCGACTGAAGCTGGCCAAAACCTCCGAAGCCGCGCCGTTTTACGAACGCTTTTATCTTGGCGGCGTCAATTCGTTGCGCAGTTTTGACGAACGCCGTTTGACGCCGGTCGGTTACAGCCCCAAGCTTTCTTTGAGCAATCTCGAATATCGTATTCCTTTGGAATGGGACCAGCACGGCAAACCCAGATTCGTCGGCGTGCTTTTTTTTGATGCGGGCCGCATCAATGGCTTAAAAGAAATTATCGGCGATGAGGTGGTGAAGTCATTGGGTTTCGGCGTGCGCGTCAAAGTGCCGGTGCTCGGCTTGCTGCGAATGGATTTTGCCTATCCCGAAAAGCATCCGGATGATTTTCATTTTTATCTGACGTTAGGACATCTCTTTTAAGAAATCATGCGCCGTCCTAAAAAATTTTCTTATCTCTTCTTGCTGCTGTTGGCTGCGGAAGCGGCAGCACAGACGCCCCGCGTGATTTCTATTTTCGCGAAACCTGCTGTGGATAGCCTCACGGTGTCCGTGCAACTTGCCGATATTTTTTCTCCCAAAATCGTTAACACGATTCGCAGCGGCCTGCCGGCGGTCATTCGTTTTGATTTTCGCCTGCTGGAAGAACCCGAGCGTGAGCTGCAGCAGATGACGCATTCTTTACGTCTGCTTTACGATTTGTGGAATGATCGCTATCGTTTGCAATTCAATCAGCGCGAGCAGACCGCGGCGAGTTTCGCCGAAATGGAAAAACTCTGCACGAAGATTGATACCTTAAAACTGTTGCTCCGGCGCCGTTTGGTTCCGCAAAAAACCTATCGGCTGCGTTTGCAAGTGGCGGTTATTCCCATTAGCGCCAAACAGGATCAACAACTGCGCGATTGGCTGGAGGTTGCCGATGACACCGAAGAGTCGCTGCCCGGGGAGGATCGCGCTACGGGATTTCGGCTGAATCTCAATACGCTGGTTTCGTTTTTGAGTGGGAAAAAAGAAAATCCGTTTGGCGCTTCGGAATGGGCCGTCTCACCGCCGTTTCGCGCGCAGTAGATGAGGCTGGTAATGAAAACACTGCGCTCCAAATTCATTCTCATTTTTTTGGCGCTCACGCTCCTACCGATCATTCCGCTCGTTTTTCTCGCCGAATCTTTTCTAAAACGAACGATGGGTATCTCGTTGCAAAAACCAATGGCGGAAGGCCTCAACAGCGCCGTGGAGCTTGTCAGCCAGCACATGAGCACGGAAATTCGCAAGCTCGCGTTTCGGTTGAATTGGATAAAAAGTATTAATCAAAGCGCTACGTTTAAAAATTGGGAATGGGGACAACAACACCCGGTCAGTGCCATTAGCCCGGAAGATGCGGTTTTATTGATTCTTGCTGATCGCAACGGCCTGCCGCTCAAGCAATGGCCGAAAAATAGCACGATGCCATTTAACCGCGCGCTTTTAAATGTTGATATCAAAGCGGATTCGTTGGTTAATCTTGGCGTCGATAGTGCCGCGGTTCGTCTGGCCTTACGGCTCCCTGAACACCTGCACCCCGCGGCGTGGTTGATCGGTATGCGGCCGATTCCGAATGCGATGGGGCAGCGTTTCAGAAACATCGTCATCGCCGCGCAGATGCGCCAAACGCTGGATTTGCGCGAAACCGAATACCGGCAAGCGATTTTAATGGCATTTCTAACTTCGTATGCTCCGATGCTATTGATCAGCCTGGTTGCCGGTTGGTATTTTTCACTGCGCATCACCGCACCGTTGGAAGAATTGGCCATCGGCGCGCGAAAATTGTCTGCGGGTAAATGGGAGCATCGTGTTGCGATCCGCGCCAAAGACGAAATCGGGCAAGTCGGCAACGCGTTCAATCAAATGGTGGGCGATTTAAAACGCCAGCAAGAGCAGGTGATCGAGTTGGAGAAGATGGCAGCATGGCAGGAGATCGCGCGCGTGCTCGCCCATGAAATCAAAAATCCACTGACGCCGATGCAATTGATGGTGCGGCAAATTCAGGATGAATACCACGGGCAGGACGAAGTCTATCGTCAAACGCTCGCCGAAGGCTGTAAAATTATTGATGAAGAAATCGACAAGCTGCGGCAACTCGTGCGCGAGTTTTCGGATTTTGCGC
This sequence comes from uncultured Cytophagia bacterium, assembly GCA_964447935.1. Taxonomy (GTDB): domain Bacteria; phylum Zhuqueibacterota; class Zhuqueibacteria; order Zhuqueibacterales; family Zhuqueibacteraceae; genus Zhuqueibacter. The sequence goes on from CAYUVM010000206.1 coordinate 7,389, forward strand.
GCATGCCGGAGTTGCATCCAACGCTTGGCTCGTTGAATGAGTTGGTGACGGAAGTCGCGCGGCTTTATGCGCAGCGCCCAATCGAGTTGCAATTGAATCCGACTTTGCCTAAATTAAACTTCGATTGGGACGCGATGCGGCGTGTTCTAATTAACTTGATTGAGAATTCGTGGCACGCTTCTGCAACTGCAAAAGTCACCGTACGAACTTTTAA
>CAYUVM010000207.1:0-7587 GCA_964447935.1 uncultured Cytophagia bacterium
TATGTGGCGGGCCTTTCCGGCTTTGAATGGATTGCGGTGTTCGTGTTGGGATTGATATTGGTGGGGCTTGAGTTGTTCGTACATCCCGGCACCATCCTGCCCGGCTTGCTGGGCGCGATGTTGATGTTGGTGGCGTTGGTGATGGCGATGGTTGACGTTTATCCCGGCATGCCCGGCATACCGACGTTGCCGCAGTTGAAAGTGCCGCTGCAAGACCTGCTCATCGCTCTCGTGGGGTCGTTGGTAGCGGTGCTTGTGCTTAGTCGAGTTCTGCCGAAAACGCCCGTTTATCGGTTGCTGGTATCTCGTTCGGCGAGCGGCGTTGGTTCGGTTACCGGCGCGGGCTCCGCTATATTGGGTTGGGTGGCCGATGAATCTTTAACAATCAGCGCCGGCATAATTGGTGTTTCCGTTTTTTTGTCTCCTTTCGACAACACCAGCCAGCCCAATACGACCGCCACCCCGACAATCAAGATGCCCCCAATCCACGCGACGCGCCGATTTTCATTCTCCATGATTAGCTCTCCTCAGGCAATGAGATGATTACTGCTTTGCTTGAACGGTTCATTTGCAACTGGCTGGCAGCATCGTCGCGGCGGCGGAGAAACAACACCAGTTACAACCTCGCAGTCCCAAAAAGAAAACCACATGCTCACAAAGTCGATGGCTAATACCTGGATGCGGTTATCTAATTGTTTCAAGCAATTGATTATTGCGCTTCGATCAACTCTTTATTGGAAAAATAAAACGCCACTTCGAGGCGGCCATTTTCCGGTGAGTCCGAACCGTGCACAATGTTATTTTGCTTGCTCGTGGCAAAATCACGACGGATCGTGCCCGGCGCGGCTTCGGCCGGGTCGGTGGCGCCGATGAGCTTGCGAAAATCCGCCACGGCGTTTTCTTTTTCCAGGGCCACCGGCACAACGGGGCCGCTCGACATAAAATTCACGAGTTCTTTATAAAAGCCGCGCTCTTTATGCACTTCATAAAATTTACCGGCAACTTCCGGCGTCAATTTCACCAACTTCATGCCAATAATACGAAAACCTGCCGCTTCAATGCGGTCGAGTACTTTGCCCATCTTGTTTGCCGCCACACAGTCCGGTTTCAGAATTGCGAGGGTGCGTTCCAAAGTTGCATCTCCTTAAATTAACAAAAAAATAATAATTTGAAAATTTATAATAATGCCAAAACGACAACATCAACATACTTGAAATTTCTGCGAAGCCGGTTAGCGCTTTTTCGCCTTGCTGGCCGTTGATGTGGTTTGTTTTTTTGCTTTAGCCGCCGAAGGTTTAACAGCAATAACTTTCTTTTTCTTGCCCAGCGCTTTTTCCATCATCAGGCCAATTTCCGCCGGACTTTCGCAAACATAGGCGCCGGCCTTGCGCAGCGCGGCCATTTTCTCGGCGGCCGTGCCTTTGCCGCCTGCGATGATGGCGCCGGCATGGCCCATCCGTCGGCCTTCCGGCGCTGTGCGTCCGGCGATAAACGCAACTACCGGCTTGTCAAAATATTTTTTAATGTAAGCTGCGGCTTCGTCTTCCGCGGAACCGCCAATCTCGCCGATGAGCACCACGGCCTCTGTACTCGCATCGGCCGCGAAAAGTTTCAACGCATCGGTGTGGGTCGTGCCGATGATGGGATCGCCGCCAATGCCGACGCAGGTCGATTGCCCGATGCCAAGATCGGAAAGTTGCTTCACCGCTTCGTACGTCAAAGTGCCGCTGCGCGAGATCACACCGACGTGGCCCGGTTGATGAATGAAACCCGGCATAATTCCAATCTTACATTTGCCCGGCGAAATAATGCCCGGACAGTTGGGGCCGATCATGCGGGTCCCGAGTTTATTCAGCAGGGCTTTCACCGATAACATATCCGTGGTGGGAATGCCTTCGGTGATCGTTACAATGACGGCGACGCCTTCAGTTGCCGATTCCATAATCGCATCCGCGGCAAACGCCGGCGGAACAAAAATCGCGGCGGCATTGGCGCCGGTGTTTTTTACCGCATCGGCGACGGTATTAAAAATCGGCACGGTGTCATTAAATTTCTGTCCGCCTTTTCCCGGCACCACGCCAGCCACAACGTTCGTGCCGTATTCAATCATTTGCGTCGTATGAAACGAACCTTCGCCGCCGGTAATGCCCTGCACCAGCACGCGCGTTTTTTTGTCAACGAGAATACTCAAAACTTCCTCCTCGGCTTATCATATCATTTTTCATTCGATCACTGTAAATAAATTGCATAAAATTCAAATCATTGGACGCTCAACGTGGCAGCGCCATCAGCGAATTGCGGCTACGACCTTGTCGGCGGCATCTTTCAAATTGCCCGCGACAATCAAGGGCAGGCCCGACTCTTTAAGCAATTGCGCGGCTTCTTTGGCATTGGTTCCTTCGAGGCGAACCACCAGCGGCACGCTAATATGCACGTTTTTCGCGGCTTGAATTACGCCGGTCGCGATGCGGTCACAACGCACGATACCGCCAAACACGTTGATGAGCACGGCTTTCACGTTGGGGTCGGAAAGCAAAATGCGAAAACCATTTTCCACCGTTTCCGGGCTGGCGCCGCCGCCGACGTCGAGAAAATTCGCCGGCGAACTGCCGGCAAGCTTGATGATATCCATCGTCGCCATCGCCAAGCCCGCGCCGTTAACCATGCAACCCACTTCGCCATCGAGCTTGATGTAATTGAGCCGGTACTTCGACGCTTCCACTTCGAGCGGCTCTTCTTCGGAGAGATCGCGCAGGTCGGCATATTCGGGATGCCGATACAACGCGTTGTCGTCAAAATTAATTTTCGCATCAAGCGCCAACACCCGCCCATCGGTCGTAACGATCAACGGGTTGATTTCCGCCAGCGAACAATCCGTTTCCACAAAAGCTTTGTACAGGGCGTGAAAAAATTTCACCGCATTCTTAAAGGCCTCCCCTTCCAGCCCAAGACCAAACGCAAGCTTACGCGCTTGTGACGGCCGCAAACCGGTAAGCGAATCGACATATTCCTTCAAAATTTTTTCTGGGGTCTCGGCGGCAACTTTTTCAATTTCCACGCCACCTTCGGTGCTCGCCATCACCACCAATTGCGAGGCGGCGCGATCGAGCACGATACCGACATACAATTCGCGCGCAATATTCAAACCCTGCTCAATCAAAACTTTGTTGACGCGCTTGCCTTCCGGCCCGGTTTGATGCGTGACGAGCTGCATCCCGATGATTTTTTGCGCCAACTCATACGCTTCATGCGGATTCTTCGCAACTTTAACGCCGCCGCCTTTACCGCGTCCGCCGGCATGAATTTGCGCTTTCACCACCACGGTGCCGCCGCCCAATTCATTCGCGATGACGCCCGCTTCTTCGGCGGTGTTCGCCACCTTGCCCTCGGGCACGGCCACGCCAAATTTTCTTAAAATAGCTTTACCTTGATATTCGTGAATCTTCAAAGAACGTCCTCCTCAAAAAATTTCAGGTTATTTTCATTCAATTTCAAGAACCAACAAATTTAACGGTACGAAACGGAATCCATTCTCCACGGCAAATTCCGCATAATCTACACCCACATCAACCAATCTCACTTCACCCCAATCCGGAGACGATTTTTTAACGACAAAAGTCCAATGCGAAGACTCGCTCACCCGTGGCGCGCCCAAACTGCCTTTTTTACCAATATAGCCGCGTAGAAATTCGGCGTAAGTTTTCATATCAAATCCCTATTCCAACAAGCTCTTCTTTGTCAGCCAAGTTTGGGGATGACTGTTCGTCACAATATTCTCACTGCTTAACATACATAATTTTAAATGTAGCGGCATGTGTATCATTCAGATCAAGCATAGAGCAAAACCTTACCAACTTCTTGCAAGTCCAACCCACCTGCTTTGAGCCTTTTCTCCGCCGCTTCCAGATATCGCATGGTTTGACGGTCATAATAACGTTCACCACAAGTTTGGCAAACGAGTACCCGAACAGGAACATACACGACATCATTACCTGAGGTCAATTCTTCGCGAACATCCTTAAATTGGACATCGACGCCGTGACAGATTACGCATTTCATTTTTTTCTTCTCCTGTAATTATCCCATAAGGCGGGATCAGGATGATAAACGGTGATAATAATAATCTCTTCATCATCCGAGTTATATGCACAGACGATATGAATTGGCCGACCTTCCTGAGTCATACCAAACAATAAGGCACTTGGATAAGGCGTATCATCAGGATACTCCTTGATCACTTCACAAACAGAAATTACTTCATATACCTCTTTTTCGTGGATTTCACCAAAACCTTCCACTTTCATTTCGCGACGCGCATGACTTGTATACAGTACAGTATTAGCATCGAAGCACTTCTTTATAACTCGTACCCAATCCATGCTACTTCACATTCTTCCATAGATCATGCGTTAAGAATCATGTTCAATCACCGTTCCCGTTTTTCCTTGCATCGCTTCCGCCAGCCGTTCAATCGACGTAATCACCACGCGCTGGCCGCCGCTGGCGAGAAAATTAAGCGCGCCGCGAATTTTGGGACCCATACTGCCAACCGGAAACTGGCCGGCGGCGAGATGCTGTTTCGCTTCATCAACCGTCAAATGATCGAGCCAACGTTGCGTGGGTTTAGCAAAATCAATGGCGACTTTTTCAACACCCGTCAAAATCACCAATTCTTCAGCGCCGATATCACGCGCTAAAATTGCAGTTGAGAGATCTTTGTCGATCACCGCATTGATGCCTTCGAGACGTTCCTCGCCGTCAAGGTAAACCGGAATGCCACCGCCGCCCGCGGCAATGACAATCCGATCGTTCGCCACCAATTCTTTGATGACATTTTTCTCGACAATTTCCACCGGCTCCGGAGAGGGCACCACCCGCCGCCAACCGCGGCCCCGATCTTCTTTTAGAATCCAGCCGTGTTGATGTTGCAAGGCTTCGACTTTTTCCGCCGGATAAAACGGCCCGATAAACTTCGTGGGGTTTTTGATCGCCGGATCGTCCGGATGGACGACGACTTGCGTAATCAGTGTCACCACTTCTTTTTGAATGCCGTGCCGGTGCAGCATATTCAGTAAACATTGCTGAATCATATAACCCATGCCGCCTTGCAAATCGGCCACGACGATGCCCAACGGCAACGGTGGCACGAGATGGCGCGTCTCCTCAACCCGAATCAAGGCGTTGCCCACTTGCGGGCCATTGCCATGCGAAAGAACAACTCGATACCCCTGCTCGACCAATGCCACCACGCCGACCAAACTCCGTCGCGTATTGGCGAATTGCTGGTAAATATTGCCTTCTTCAAATTCGCGGGTAATGGCGTTGCCGCCAAGAGCGATGACCACGGTTTTGTAAGGCATGGGCTTTTCGTTTAACGCGAAACGCGTAACGTGCTTTGAATCAAAATGGGGGTAAACTAAAAAAGACTCCTGAACACAGGCCGTTACACATAGCACGTTTCACGATTTTTATGCAAATCGTTTTAAGAAATCTGCCAACGTTGGCTGACCGATTTCTTGCAGCTCGTATGTCACTCGCGTCGCTGGTTTATTAATTTTTACCAACCGGCGCAAATCTATTGGCGTGGCAATGACAACCGCATCGCAATCGGTGGCATTGATCGTTGCCTCCAGATCGCGCGTTTGTTTTTCGCCGTAACCCATGGCCGGCAGCAGGGTACCGATGCCGGGATAGGTTTTAAAAGTTTCAACCAAGCTGCCGTGCAAAAAGGGCCGGGGATCAACAATCGCCTGCGCGCCGAATCGTTGCGCTGCCACCACGCCGGCGCCAATCGTCATTTCACCATGTGTGAGCGTCGGGCCGTCTTCGATGCACAACACCCGCCGGCCGCGAATCACCGCCGGGTCTTCGACGAAAATGGGCGAGGCGGCATCGACGATATCCGCCCGCGGATTATTGGCGCGTATCGCCTGCCGAACACTTTCGATATCTTCCGGGCGCGCATTTGTTTCTTTATTAATGATCACGACATCGGCCATGCGCAAATTCGTTTCGCCGGGATGATAGCGCATTTCGTGCCCGGGTCGCAGCGGGTCAGCCACGACAATGAGTAAATCCGGTTTAAAGAACGGCGTATCGTTGTTGCCGCCGTCCCACAGCACAATGTCGGCCTCCGCCTGCGCGCGCGCTAAAATGGCGGCGTAATCAACGCCGGCGTAAACCACCGTGCCCATCTGCAGATGCGGTTCATATTCTTCGCGCTCTTCAATCGTGCATTGCTGGCTCGCCAAATCTTCAAAACTCCCAAAACGCTGCACGGCTTGCCTGGCAAGATCGCCATAAGGCATGGGATGGCGTACGGCGACCAATTTTTTGCCCAGGCCTTTTAAAATTTGCGCTACCCGGCGAGTCGTCTGGCTTTTGCCGGCGCCCGTGCGTACGGCGCAAATGGCGACAACCGGGCGATTGCTCCGCAGCATCGTTGCGGCGGTGCCGATAAACTTAAACGACGCCCCCGCCGCCAAAACGGCGCTGGCCTTATGCATTACGTATTCGTGCGCTACATCGCTATAAGCGAAAACCACCTCGTCAATTTTTTCATCCACAATGAGGCGCGTCAATTCCCGCTCGTGATAAATCGGAATCCCGTGCGGATACAATTGTCCAGCCAGCTCTGCCGGATAACGCCGGCCCGCGATGTCCGGAATCTGCGTCGCGGTAAAACACACCACCTCGCATTGCGCCTGATCGCGATAGACGGTATTAAAATTATGAAAATCCCGTCCCGCGGCGCCCATGATTAAAATACGCGTTCGCGGCATATTCAACCTCAAGATCAAGGCCGTAAAAAATTCACCGAGGTTTACTGTTTTTGTTATTAACTCAACCGATTACAATAAAATATAACACAATTTCACATGAGTTGCAAGCCTTCTTCTGTAATTTTAACACAACCAACGCGTTTATGCAGGCTAAAATTTGCTTGCCGCGCCTGGAGCTTTTGCTTGCATTTAACCGGGATTTTTCGTATAATAGAAACTGTTTTGGCTAAATAACAATTTTGAAAAATAACGTTCAATTTTCAATAAAACACCTAATGGAGTAAAAAATGGCTAAGGTTTGTGATATTTGCGGCAAACATGCGCATGTGGGCAATCAAATTAGCCACGCGCACAATGCGTCCTTGCGCAAGTGGCTGCCCAATCTTCGCGAAGTTCGCGCGCTGGTGGATGGTCACGTGCAACGCCTGAAAGTTTGCGCCAAATGTTTGAAAGCCGGCAAAATTATGAAAGCGCCGCACAAGGCCCGCGTCAAATCCGCGGCAGAAAAGGCGAGCCTGCCGGCTATGGAAACGCCAGCCGTTGCCGCGACCGCTTAAGAACGCATGCTTAAAAAACAAAAGCACCCGAGATGGGTGCTTTTTTGTTTACAATAACTTTTATTGCCGTATAGCAAACTAAAGCTTGCATGCGAATTAAAACGTCATGGCAAAACTCAACCGATTGAGGCTGCCGACTTCACCGAAGGAGGACAAACTGTAATCCAGAGTATAATCGTGCATCGTCATGCCCAGTCCGAAGGAAAGCCCGGCAAAACGATCCGCATCCGTCCCGACTTTTTGATCAC
>CAYUVM010000208.1:0-7548 GCA_964447935.1 uncultured Cytophagia bacterium
ACTGTCGTTTTCCGTCGTGATCACCGCGACATGATTGCCTTCATAATCGCCGGCCCACACATCGCGGCCAACCGGAGAAACATCGAGGGCCATTTGTCCGCCGTGCATGGGAATCGTGCGTACCGCATCATGCACACGATCAATCACGCTGAGGCTTTTGCCTTCAAAATTCGCGACATACAACTTGCGTTCGTCGGGCGTCACGGCGAGCATCCAACCACCCTCTTGTCCGGTCTTCCATGTTCGTTTTATTTTTCCCGTTCCAGTCTCAACCTCCAAAACTGTCTGCGACGGTGCGCACGTCACCCAGAGGAGCGCACCATCGTTGCTCACGCACAGATCGTGCGGCAGCGTATATTCGCCGAGATCGAAATTTGTTTTAACCGCACGTTGCTTGATATCCAAAACCGTAATGCGGTTGCCCGGTTTCTCGCGCGGGCCGGAGATGGCGACATAAGCAAAGCGCCCATCCTGGGAAACCGCAATCTCATGCGGGCCTTCGCCAACGGGCAAAGACGCGAGGCTTGCAAAAGTTCTTGCGTCAACAAGAGATGCGCGGTGTTCTGTGTTGCCAGCGATGATCAAGGTTTGCGCATGTATGCTCAGCGGCATCACGAGCGCGAATAGTATTTGAAGAATAACCGCCTTCGGATTTTTCATAGCGTTTCATTTTCTCATTTAGCATTCAAAAACGCTTCGGCAATTTTCGTCGCTGCTTCGTCATCCACCGGCGCGCCGGTCAAGTTCGCGAGAATCGCGATCGCCAAATCTTCCTGCGGATAAAGGCGAAGATATGCGGCCATACCGATTCCGCCGCCGCCGTGTTGATAGATGCGCCGGTCTTTATCATCTTTTTCGATAAACCAACCCAAAGCGTAGTTCGTCTCCTCGCCTGTTGAGGTTTTGTTATTGCGAAAAATCATCTCGCGCGTGCTCGGCTTGAGAAAGCCGTCGCGCAATAAAGCCGAGCCGTAGCGCGCGACGTCAGAAGCCGTTGAAAGCATGCCCGCGCCGGCCCATTTGAAGCTCGAATCAAACGCCGGCGCTTCATTCACGCGAAAAAATCTTTTCACATAAAATTTCGCCGTCGGTTCAACGCGCGCCGTGGGATCGTTGAACATAGTGTGGCGCAAGCCTAACGGCTGCCAAACATATTGCCGCATCGCCGCGGGAAAATCCATTCCTGTTGCCTGCTCGATCATCGCCGCCACGATGGTGTAGTTGCTCGTTGTGTAGGCGAAGCGTGTGCGCGGCGAATATTCGAGCGTGTTCGCGGCGAGAATTTCCTGCAACGCCGCGGCGGTCGTCAAGTGCCGTGTTTCGTAATAATGCGCATCGCCGTATTCATCGCCCAGCCCGCTGAGATGAGCAATGATCGAACGCGCCGTGATGTTTTTATCTTTGTGGGGAAATTGCGGAAGATATTTTTCCACGGGCGCGTCGAGATCGAATTTGCCCTCCTCCAGCAATCGCGCGACGAGCACGCCGGTGAAAGATTTCGTGAGACTCCCTAAACCGATTCGCGTTTCCGTGGTCGCGCACTTTTTTTGTTCAATGTCGGCAAAGCCGAATGCCTCGCTCCAAGCGATTTCGCCATTCATAGCAACAGCCACGCTCACGGCGGGAGCATCGGAACTTTGCATCAGCTTTTGAATCGCGGCGCGGCTTGTGGCGATGGCGGAAGCATATCGTTCGTTTGCTTGCGCTCTTGCTTCTTTTTCAAAACAAAATACGGCGAGCAGGGCAAGCCCGCATTTCAGCCAACGAGCAGTTTTCTTCACCATTCGCTCACTCTTTCAATTTCATTTTCACATCGCTCAACACTTCGGATAAACCGAGCGAGGCCGGCGTTTGGCGGAGGAAAGCCTGCGCGCGTTGATCGCTCTTCAAACAAGCATTCAAAAAATTCAGCGCATATTGGCAAACGACTTTGTAACTCGCATTGGCCTCTGCGCCGCGCTCCGATTTGATGAGCGTGTGCTGCACAAAGCCATAGCTTGCAATGAAATCCGAATGCACCATTTTCCTGAAAGCGAGCAGATACGCGTCGGCAACGGCGAGGCTGTCATAAAATTCAAAATTCTTCGGCACATTGTAGCGCGGCGGCAACTCGCCGTGCATGTGCAAATACGGCGCGTTCATCTTTTTCAAATCAAACCACGGCGATTGTTTCATCAAATCTCGGCCATACTCATAGCCCGTTGCCGCGTCGAGGCTGAGAAGGGCATCGACCTCGGTATTCTGCATTTGCAGCAACGCTTGCGCAACACCGCCCACGCTCCACGAAGCGAGCGCGAGCTTGTCCGCGTCAACATTGGGCAAGCGATAAGCGTAGTTGAGAATAAAATTCAAATCGCGCATTTGCGTCTCAATGCCGCGCATATCGAACGGCCAGCGTTCGCCTTTCTGCAATCCCAAAGCCGTGTGCGCGATGGCGACGTAGCCGTGACTCGCGAGGTATTCGCAGAGCACAGAATACACGTGCCCGCCGGTGCCGCCGCCTGCGCCGAAAATAACGAGCGGAAATTTTCCCGTTGCGGCTTTCGCATCCTTCCTTGCCGCAGTTGCAGTGGCAAGCAACGGCTGCAAATTGCCGTTGAATGGCTCGAACTCTTGCGCATAGTTTTGCAACACGGCCTGCTTGCTTTCCTCGCGCCATTGCCATGGCTCGGAGTCAGTGTCATTCAAATACAAATACTCTTCGTAACGCATCGGCTTCGCGTTCTTGCTTGCTTCCGCAGGATACCAAATGAACATTTGCATCGGCCGCCCGCGAAGCGCAATGGGCTTGCCTTGTTCGTCGTTTGGATTTTGAAACGGCCGTGCGTGATCGTATTGCCGCTCGAACTTGAAGCCGATTTCGTATGGGCCACGCGGCATGCCGTTCCACAGAACGGGCGACTGCGCCATTGCGCACGCGCAGTAAAACAGGTTGAGTGCTAAAAATTTTTTGATCATTGTGCAGATTGTTTAGCAAATAAGATTTGGAAACTCATTCTTCCCTCAAGACATTCACCGGATTGACCAATGCCGCACTTATGGCCTGATGACTAATTGTAAAAAGGGCGATGACGATTAAAGCCAGCATTGATAGGCAGTATATCCACCAACTGATTTCAATCCGATAGGCAAAGCTCTCCAGCCAGAGGTTGAGCACATATCGGATAGCCGGAACGGCGATCAGGGAGGCAACGCCGATGAGAAAAATATATTGGCGTGAAAACCGCATCAGCAAGGAAGAAATCGAAGCGCCAAGAACTTTTCTGATGCCCATTTCTTTTCGGCGCTGGTTTAAAGTGAAAGCAATCAACCCATACAGGCCCAGACAAGCAAGCACGATGGTCAATCCCGAAAAGCCGCTAATCAAATAAGAAAGTTTCTTTTCATTAGTATAGAGTTGATTCAAATGATCATCCATAAAACGGTATTCCAAGGGCGCGCCCGGGTTGGTTTGCTCCCAAATGTTTTGCACGGCGGAAATCTTGTCTGCAATATTCCCGGGGCCAACACGCACGAAAAGATATTCGACATCAACAAACGGCATGATAAAAGCTATGGGGGAGATTTCATGGTGGAGTGATAAAAAGTTGAAATCCTCAACAACGCCAATAATGGTGCGTGGGCCGGCAGAGGAGAAGTAATGCACTTTTTTACCAATGGGATCCTTCAAGCCCAAATATTCAACGGTTTTTTCGTTGATCATGATGCTGTTAGTCGGATCACTGCCAAACGCTGGGGAAAATGATCGACCTTCTTTTAACTTGATACCCATCGTCTCGAGGAAATCGTACCCGACCTGGTTCCCCCGCATTTGCTTGCTCTCGGACTCATCCCGCCCGTCGACCAGTATCATATTCACCGGCCAAGGCTCGCCCATCGTTCGCTCGCTGCGGCTGACACTGATGATATGATTATTTTGTAGCAGGCTGTTTCGAAAGGTCTCATAATACCGCGTCATATCCTCTGGAAGCAGCTTGATCACCACGACATTTTCTTTGTCAAATCCAAGCTTCTGATCCGAGAGATAGGTAAACTGCCTGGTAATGACGATGGTCGCCGCAATGAGCGCAAAGGAAATACAGAACTGCACGGCGATCAGAATTCTTCTTAAATGAGAACCAGTGCTCATGCTGTTTTTTGCATTTTGCTTCAACGCGGCCACGGCTTTGTGGCTCGAGAGCAATAAAGCAGGGTAAAGACCTGCCACGATTCCGATCAAAAACGTGACGGCTATTGCAAAAGGCAGTGACTGCAAAACCTGCGTCCAGTCTATGGTGAAATTCCACTCCAGGAGACCCTGGAAATATTCGAAGCCAAACATGCTGAGCAGGTAAGCGAGCATCAGGCTGATGAAGCCCAACACCGCAGACTCAGTCAACAACTGCGCCACCAAGCTGCCTTTCTCTGCGCCTAATATTTTTCTCAACCCCACCTCCTTACCGCGGCTCACTGAAACGGCAATGGATAGATTCATAAAATTAAAACCCGCGATGAGCAGGATCAGCAGCGCAACGATCCCAAGGGTATAAATCGTGAATCGATTTCCACCTTGCAGGCCGCTCGCCAAATCGTCAACTAAATCAGCAGAACCCAGGTAGATGTCCTCCAGGGGTTGAACATAATTTCGATATGGATTATCAACTCCCGGATTCTTTTCTCGGTACAGTTGATCAAGCTTGGCCTGAAAAGCACTGGAGTTTGCGCCATCATGCAATTGCACATAACTCAGAAATCCCACCCAACTCCAACTTGATAAATCGGAGAGATAGCCCGCCGGGACTTGATAAGTGGAAAACGACACGAGGAAATCGAATTGCAGATGTGAAGTGCTCGGTATTGTTTCCAGAATACCGGTCACCTTTAAGGGAACGTCATTATTCATGGTGAGGATTTTCCCCATTGGATCATCTTTCCCAAAATATTTCGCGGCCATATCCTGGGTGAGCACAACCGAATTGGGCTGATCGAGCGCCGTGTTTTGATTACCTGCTTGCAATGGGAAGCTGAAAATCTCCAGGAACAAAGAGTCGGCATAAAATCCATGGTTTTCATAGAAACGATGTTCGCCATTTTCCAGAAGCGCGCGCTGCGCATATCGCAATTGGGTAGATTTTTTGATCTCAGGGAATGCACCCCTTATGCCAGGCACCAGCGCCGGCGGTGTATTCGCCATATTGGTGATCGTGCCAGAGTTGTCGGTGAAGATGGTATTGATTCTGTAGATATTCTGTGATTCTTGATGAAAACGATCGAATGACAATTCATGGCTCAGAAAGTTGGCAATCAATAAACAGCTTGCCAATCCAACCGCCAGGCCACTGATATTAATGGCAGTATAAATTTTGTGCTTGCTAAGATTTCGATAGGTAGTTAGTAGATGATGATGACTTAGCATAATCTTGAATCCTTCCTGATGAAATGCACCTTGATTGTAGAACCTGAATTTTGCATCGAAATCATTGCACCGCCGCCTGCGATTCTCCGAAGGAGTCCAGCGCAAGCTCGCCGCGACTTTACTATAAACATTCCACTACTACAGAGTGGCTCACCCGATGAACTGTTTGCTTCGAACAAATGGACGGCCAACGTGCAAAATTCAGGCATTAGCACTTTCAGTGTGAGTTCATTTCCGCGAGTTACTAACCTTTGCTTGCAAAGCTATCCGTTGGCCGTTTTTCCATCCGTTGGGCACTCATAAACTTTCAGACTTTTTTTCTGCATTTGACAATGCGTATATCAACTCGAAACTTTTCTCCAAACCACCGAATAGCGCCACAGCCAATGCTGCCGCACTTGCGCCCGAGGCAACAACTCCGCGCAAATGCGGCGCACCTGCGGCATTGTCAAATAAGTATCTTTTTGCCCGTGCTCGTCCCACGCTTGCCGGATTTCGCGCGGCGAACGCAAGCGGCCTTGTTTCAGCAAGCGCAGCAGCGCGCTCATAAACAAAGCGACGGCGCTCCGCAACATGTCGTTCCAATTCGCCGATTGCCAGAGATCGAGAATGATCAGCGTGTCATTGTCGCGCAAAGCGTTTTTCATCTTGGCAATGATCTCTTGCGTTGGCAGGTGATGAATCGTCGCAATGGAAACAATGCAATCAAAAGCCGCCGCCGGCAAATCATGAATCATCACGTCGGCAATCTGAAAATCGATGTTAGAAAATTGCGCCGAGCGCTCTTTCGCCTGCCGGATCATATTCGGCGAAAGATCAAGCGCCAATACCCGTGTGGAACGCCTCGCCAATTGCCGCGAAAAATCTCCCAAGCCGCAACCGCTCTCCAACACATTTTCACAATGCGGAGGCACATACTTTAACAAAAAATTGTCGTAATAGCTATTCGGGTTCCAATCCAAAGCCGAAATCGTGGCCAGACGGTCAAAATCAAATTGCACGGCGCGTGTCTTCTCGTCCATTGTTAAGTTTGCTCACTAAAACGCAGCCGTGGCAAAGCTTGTTGCAGTTCCCTGGCGCCGGCTTCAGAGATTCTCGATTTTCCGATTAATAACACCTCCAAGGAATGCACTTTTTTGAATGTTTCTATTCCACCGTCACTAATTTTTGTGTCGAATACGCTCACCTTGCGCAAGTAGGAAAAACTTTTTAAATGCTTGAGGCCGTTATCCGTGATGCTTGTCCCTCCCATCAATAAAGTCTCCACCGCGGCTAATGGTTTCAATTGTGCAAGACCTTTATCGCTCAGTTGAGTGCGAAACAAATTGAGAAAACGTAGTTTCGTCAAATGCCGGAGATGTTTTATGCCGGCGTCACTGATCATTGTCTTGCGCAGATCGAGATGGCGTAATTCCTTAAAGTGTTTGAGTTGCTCCAAATCTGCATCGCGCACGGCGGTTTCATGTAAATCAACTTTAACGATGGGTTTACTGACAAGCAGCGAATCAATCTCGAACGTACCGCCCAATCGCGTGATCATCGCAATGGCATTTTCCGGCGCGCTGGGAGCCGGTGATTGTGCCATGCCAATGCTGCTAAAAATTATAATGCTAAAAAAACAAAATCTGTAAGATTTCATTTACCTCACCTTGTCGTTGCAAAGAAATAAACGAAGCCGGATTTACTCAAAGGAAGCAAATCCGGCTTCGAGCAGCAGAATATTTCAACGTTTTAAAGCCTCGCCTAACTTCTCGACATCGCCGCCAGTTTCTGCTCCGCTTTTTTGCGCATGATGGAATAGTTGATATTACTGAGCGCATTAAAACGAGCTGCTTTCTGGCACAACTCTTTCGCCTTTTTTATGTCGCCTTTGCCCTCATAAGCCAGCGCAAATCTATAAAACGTGTAAGGGTTTTGCTGATTGGCCTGTTGAAAATGCGCAATGGCTTGAGCGTAATTTTTTTCTGCCAGCGCGATCGAACCGGCCAATTCCTGTGCTAACCAGATTTGAAACGTATTTTTCGCCGTTTCAGATTGCACGCGAAATTCTTCGGCTTTGGCTTTCGCCGTCGTCAAATCTTTTTTCATCAACGCAACGCGACCGGTATAATAAAGATTGCCGCGTTTCGCATTCTCTTTGATCGCTTGTGAAA
>CAYUVM010000209.1:0-7535 GCA_964447935.1 uncultured Cytophagia bacterium
GTTCAAAGAACAAAAAAACGAAAACGTCATAAACTAACTTAACATTGTCAAGGTAGTATTGGTAAGTTTATTCTTGAGTTCATACGTTAAAAAAATTGGCGAAAAGTTGGCAACCAAAGAAGATATAGAGGATATTACAAAAAAGGTCGAAGGTATTAAATCCGAATACAATGCACAAACTGAACGGC
The DNA here is from genome assembly GCA_964447935.1 of uncultured Cytophagia bacterium. GTDB lineage: Bacteria > Zhuqueibacterota > Zhuqueibacteria > Zhuqueibacterales > Zhuqueibacteraceae > Zhuqueibacter. The sequence goes on from CAYUVM010000209.1 coordinate 189, forward strand.
TAAAAGTAGAATTAAGCAAAGATTTGCATATACATCAAATCCAATTTGAAAAAGAATTTGAGGTATACGTGGAAATATGGGAAAAATTAATGGAATGGGAATTTTCAATAAACGCTTTACACACACTGACGGTATTTGGGTCAGAAGCAAAAAACGTTAATAATGAAGAGGAGATTCGTGACCTAGTCGAAGTTCAATATTGGCAATTTATTGATCTTGTTCGTAAAAGACGCCCTTTTTATTCAGGTGAAATTTACAACAAATTAGCACAACTAACGAAGCTCATAGTTAAGAATACAGACCTTTTTTCTTGGAATGACAAACCACAAATTACACGTGAAGATTTAAAAAACATTAAAAATAATTACAAAAAAATATCTGAAGCTATTAATTCCATTTGCGACGAAATAAGAAAGCGAATCTTTGAAAGATACAATAATTAAGCAAGAGATGTGTTTGGATCTTATACATAATGAGATGCAAGGCCATAATTCCAAGAGTCTCTAGCTATTTTCTAGGCGATAATTTTAAGCAACGAGGAATTGAGTCTATGTTTTGTATAAGAATTTTTGTCTTGTTGGCTGTAATAGTTATTCCAGCTCTATCAAATTTTCAAGTCAAGAAAAATGAAGAAAAATCCGATACAACGCAGGGACTTAAGAGAGTGCTTAAGCAGCAAGAACAAGCAATAAGCAAAATTGTTTTTGCAGATTCGTCTTTAGTTTTGATAAAAATAGTGGATTCTAAACAGGAGAAGCTTTCTTCGGAGGATCTTCTCAATTTAATCAATATCCTTGGCACAATCGGATTTGGCAGTTGGATTACTTGGAAAATATCAAAAAAAGAGAGAGAAACAAGCGAGCGCATCTCCCAAAATGAATTAAGTTTACAACTTAGGCTTGCTGCTCTCGATAAAAGACTCAAAATTCATCAAGAAGCTTACAATTGGTGTCAACAAATATTGGCAAATCTTCGCAAAGACGAGATCCATAAAATTGTTACTGATTGTGAGAAATGGTGGAATACGCATTGTCTTTATCTTGGTGGAAATGCGAGAGGTTCCTTTTTCAAAGCATTCAAACGCGCAGAATTTTTCAACATGTTTTCTGCTCAAATAGATGAAGAGAAAAAAGAAAAAAGAAAAATTTGGGATCAAATTTATGAAGCGATTAAATTACTTGAAAAGGAAACGGGACTTCCACCTATCGCAGGTGAAAAATACCCTGAAGAAATTGAAAAGTAAGAAAAGTTAGAAGCAAAACTAAGGAACAAACTAACTCATGGAACCTCAACACGACGACCTCAATTCCGTTATGCGCGTACGACGCGAGAAGCTGGAGAAAATTCAAGCGCTCGGCGTCAATCCGTATCCGCATGATTTTAATCGCACACATTTTGCCGTGGATATTGCGCAGAATTTCGATAATTATTTTGAAAAAGAAGTCAGCGTCGCGGGACGGCTGATGTCTCTGCGTAAGCAGGGCAAGGCGACGTTTGCGCATGTCGAAGATTCTTCCGGGCGCATTCAGATTTATGTGAAATTCGACGCTGTCGGTGAAAAAGGCTACGAGCTGTTCGGTTTGCTCGATCTCGGCGATATCATCGGCGTGACAGGTAAAGTGTTAAAAACGCGTACCGGTGAAATCACGATTCAGGTCACCGCTTTTGCACTTTTGTCGAAAACGCTGCGTCCCCTCCCGATCGCGAAAGAGAAAGTGGACGAGGGCGAGCGTGTGGTTTACGATGCGTTTGCCGACAAGGAAATGCGTTATCGCCAACGTTACGCCGATCTCGCGGTCAATCCCGACGTGCGCGAAGTTTTTAAGAAACGCAGTCGCATCGTCGCCAGCATGCGCGAGTATCTTAATGGCTGCGGCTATCTCGAAGTGGAAACGCCGATTTTGCAGCCGCTGTATGGCGGCGCCTCGGCGCGGCCGTTCACGACGCATCACAACACGCTGGATATGACGCTTTATCTGCGCATCGCCAACGAGCTTTATCTCAAGCGCCTCATTGTCGGCGGCTACGATGGCGTGTTTGAGTTTGCCAAAGATTTTCGCAACGAAGGCATGGATCGCTTCCACAATCCCGAGTTTACGATGATGGAAGTTTACATTGCCTATCACGATTATCATTTCATGATGAATCTCGTCGAAGAAATGTTCTGTAAAATCGTGAAAGATTTGACCGGCGGTTACAAAATCACGTTTCAAAACCACGAGATCGATTTCACGCCGCCGTGGACGCGCCTGTCGCTGCTGGAATCAATCGAGAAAGAAACCGGTTATAATTTATATGGCAAGCCGTTGGATGAGTTAAAAACGATTGCTAAAAAATTACACGTCGAAACGGATAATACGATGGGCGTCGGCAAAATCATCGACGAAATTTTTGGCGCGAAGGTCGAGGCCAAACTCATTCAGCCCGTGTTTATCACCGATCATCCGGTCGAGCTATCGCCGTTGGCGAAAAAGCATCGAACGAAACCTGGACTCGTGGAACGTTTTGAGCCGTTCATCGGTGGAAAAGAGATGGGGAACGCGTTCACGGAGTTGAACGATCCGATTGATCAACGCGAGCGCTTTTTAGAACAGAAAAAACTGGCCGAGGGCGGCGACGAAGAGGCGCAACAATTGGATGAAGATTTTCTCCGCGCGCTGGAATATGGCATGCCGCCAACCACCGGCCTCGGCGTCGGCATTGACCGCCTCGTGATGCTATTGACGAATCAGCCATCGATTCGCGACGTGCTGCTGTTTCCGCAAATGCGGGCGGAGCAGTATAAATGAGAAGTGATCAGTCGCCAGTGGTCAGTGATCAGTTTTCAGTGATCGGTGGCCAACTGAATACTGATCACTGAAAACTAACCACTGGCTCTTCAACATGTCTTACGAATTTTTTATTGCAAAACGTTATCTGCGCTCGAAGCGGCAGGTCAAATTTATCTCGCTGATCACCTACATCTCCATCCTCGGCGTGATGATCGGCACGGCGGCGTTGATCATCGTGCTGTCGGTGATGAATGGTTTTGAAAGCGAAGTGCGCTCGCGCATCATCGGGTTCGATGCACATATCAAATTGCGGACATTTCATGATCGCGGCGTGGAGAATTACGCCGAAGTGCTTGACAAAGTCAAAGGGATTCCGCATATTGTGGGCGCGGCGCCGTACATTCTCGACAAGGCAATGATCATTTCGCGCGAGCGCAAAGAAGGCGCGCAGATTAAAGCGATTGATCCGAAGCTCGAAGAGAAAGTCACCGATCTGGTGCAGAATGTTAATTACGGCACGCTCAATTTAGGTTTGATCGAAAAAGAGGGCGAGCGCGCGTTTCCGGGTATCATCATTGGAACGTCGCTCGCCGATCGTTTGAACGTCGGGCTGGGTGATCGCGTGCAAGTGCTGTCGGCGGCGGGTCTCGAAGTTGGCGGTTTTGCGGCGATGCCGACGGCGCGTACGTTCCGAGTGGCCGGGTATTTTCAATCCGGGCTTTATGAATATGATGACAATGTTGCTTTCATCAATATTCCCGAAGCGCAGAAATTGTTTGAAATGGGCAGCCGTGTCAACGGCATCCAATTCAAATTGGACGACATGCAACTGGCGGGCACGGTAGCGCAGAAAATGGAAGAGTTGCTCGGCTATCCTTTTCGTGCGGTAACGTGGTTCGACACCAACCGCACGCTGTTTGCGTGGATGCAATACGAAAAATGGATTGCGTTCATCGTGTTGTCGCTGATTATTTTAGTGGCGGCGTTCAATATCATCAGTACGCTGATTATGGTTGTGCTCGAAAAGACGCGAGAAATCGGCATTCTCAAAAGCATGGGCGCAACGAATGAAAGTGTGATGCGCATTTTCATTTATCAAGGCGCGGTGGCCGGCGTGATCGGCGCGACGCTCGGCGTCATCATCAGCTACTTAATCTGTCTGGCGCAAGTCAAATTTAAATTTTTCTCTTTGCCGCCGGATGTTTACATCATCAACGCGTTGCCAATTTTGATGCGCCCGCTGGACTTTGTGTTGGTCGCCAGTGCCGCCTTTGCGATCTCACTGGGCGCGACGATTTATCCGGCGTATCGCGCTGCCAAACTCGACCCGGTGCATGCGATTCGATATGAGTAACAAGATAAAGTGGAGCCTATATGGTTCAAACGAATATGTTTTCTACTTCGGTATTTGATTTAAGCCCGGCTGAAAAACTTCAACTCGTTGAGGATTTGTGGGATGATCTTCCTACCGTCCCCGAGGCAATACCCGTTCATGAGTGGCAAAAGCAAGAGTTGGAACGTCGAAAAACCAATTTACAGCGAAACCCAGTGGCAGCCCTTTCTTGGGAGGAGACCAAACGAAGGATTCGAAGCCACTATGGCCGTTGAATTGATCATTGCTCCGGAGGTAGAACAAAATCTCGGCGAGCCGTACGCGTGGTATGAAACTCGGCGTGTGGGCTTGGGAGAAGAATTTTTAAGTTGTGTCGATGCTTGTATTCAAATCATTTGTCGCATGCTCGAGATGTATGCGATTGCGCATGAGAATTATCGGCGTGGACTCGTGCGTCGATTTCCGTATTCGATCTTTTATTAATATTTAAATGACATGATCACGATTTATTGTATTTTCCATAATTCCCGCGATCCACAAAAATGGCGGGAACGGCTATCGTAATGTCTGTTAAGCAACCCATTCTAATCACCAGAAACTTGGTCAAGCAGTACTCGGCCACCGGCGGCACACTGGAAGTGCTCAAAGGAATCGATCTCGAAATTTATCCCGGCGAGATTATTGCCATGGTTGGCGCTTCGGGCGTGGGCAAAAGCACTTTGCTCAATATTTTGGGCGCGCTGGATCGTCCCACCAGCGGCGAAGTTGAAATTGACGGCGCCTTCATCGCGCAGTTGAACGATCAAGCGCTCGCGCAGTTTCGCAACCGTACGATCGGATTTGTTTTTCAGTTTCATCATCTTCTGCCGGAATTTAGCGCGTTGGAAAACGTCATGATGCCGGCGCTGATTGCGCGCCGGAATGGCAGCAGCATCGTCGAGCGCGCCAAGCAACTCTTGGCCGATGTCGGATTGGCGCCGCGCCTTTCGCATCGACCGGGCGAACTTTCCGGCGGCGAGCAACAACGCGTGGCCGTAGCCCGCGCGTTGATGAACGAGCCGCGCTTGGTGCTGGCCGACGAGCCTTCGGGCAATTTAGATTTGCGCGCCAGCGAAAGCTTGCATCAGTTGCTATGGAATTTGAGCCGTCGCGATGGGCGAACGTTCATTATCGTCACCCACAACCTGGAATTGGCTAAAAAAGCCGACCGCGTCATCGAGCTTTTCGATGGCCGTATCAAAAAAATTCATCAAATGGCAGGCCGTTAATGCTCTGTGAAATTTGCAAAAAACGCCCGGTGGCGATTGCTTTCACGCAGGTCATCAATAACAAAAAAACGCAGCTCGCGGTTTGCATGAAATGCGCGGAGGAAAAAGGCATCACCAACCCGCTTGCCGGCTTGCCGGAAGTGTTCGGTAAAATTGTCGCCAATATTCTCGGTGAAGAGTTGATGCTCGGCGCCACTGAGATGAGCAAAAAATCCAGCGGGCGCAGTTGTCCGAAATGCAATACTGCACTCGATAAATTTGAGAAAACCGGCTTGCTGGGTTGCGATGAATGCTATCATTTTTTTGAAAAAGAATTGGCCGTGTTGCTGCGACGGATTCATGGCAGCAGCAAACACATCGGCAGCCGGCCGCGGCCGCGCCGGGTGGTCTCCAGCCCCAAAGATGTCGTGAAGCTTCGCGCCGAGTTGGCGCAGGCCATCAGCAAGGAAAAATTTGAACGAGCCGCCGAGTTGCGCGATTTAATTCGCGACGCCGAACGCGAAGGCAATGGCAGAAGCGCAGGACGGAGCCGCAAAGCGTAAGGTCTTATGCCCAATGAAAAAGCGCTGGAGTTTTCCAAAACAACGGCGAAAAATTTAAATGCCCTCACCAAACGCCTGCCACGCTGGCTGGGCAATAACGCTCCCCATGCCAACATTGTGATTTCGACGCGCGTGCGGTTGGCGCGCAATCTTGCCGGCTATAAATTTCCGCGCACGGCCGAGAGTGGCGAGTTGTATGAGGTGATCCGCGAGGTTTACCGCGCCATCGCCTCGAGCCAGCAACTTGCCGGCTCCATTTTTTTAGACATGCTGCGTCTCGCCAAATTGGAACGAAAATTTTTAGTGGAACGGCGTTTGATCAGCCCGCCCTTCGCCGAAGCGGAAAACCCGGCGATGCTCGTCATCGGCGCCAATGAATATCTCAGCGTGATGGTCAACGAAGAAGATCATTTGCGCGTGCAATCAATTCAATCGGGCCTGCAAGTTGAAGAAGCCTGGCAGCAGATTGTGCAACTTGATGACGAACTCGGCGAAAGTCTGGATTATGCCTTCACTGACCAATTCGGCTACCTCACCGCTTGCCCAACCAATACCGGCACCGGAATGCGTGTGTCGTTATTCGTGCATTTACCTGCGCTCGCGCTTTTGGAAGAAATCGAAAAAGTGATCAAAAAAATGGCCCCGGCAGAAATTACCGTGCGCGGTTTTTACGGCGAGGGTACGGAGGTGGTGGGCAATGTTTTTCAGATTTCCAACCAGCTCACGCTCGGCCGCACGGATGACAATATCGTCAAGCGCATGGATGAAGTTGGGCAAAAACTCGTTTCGCTGGAAGACGACGCGCGGGCCCGCCTAATGGAGGCGCAGCCGGTGGCCATTCATGATAAAGTTTACCGGGCCGTGGGCATCATGAAATATGCGCGCACCCTCAGCTCGCTGGAGTTGTTGAATCTACTGTCTTATATGCGGCTGGGTTTTGATATGGGTTTTTTCAAAGCCGGCGACGATAGCCTTTTGAACGAACTGATGGTAACGCTGCAACCAGCGCATCTGCAAAAAACGTATCGCGGCATGAATGACGATCTCCAGCGTGACGTACAGCGTGCGCACGTTGTGCGGGAGAAGATTTCGTCGTTGTTCCCAGACTAACATCCCGCCCCAATTCCTTATCTATCAGATTTTGTAGTTTTTTTCGCCGGCGCCTCCCGCCGGATTGTTGAGGTGGAGCCGCGCCGCAAAGATTTTTTAAAAATCATAATTGCCTCTTTACTTTTTCAAATAGAGTTTGTAGATTGAAATAGTTGGGTTTTAGAGAACGCGCGGAGCGCAATATTTTAGTGTGGTAAGCCTAAAGTTTCGCCCTCCGCTTCAAATCGCTAAATTGACTTTGTAAACAGTGACGCAGCGGAGTTAATTAATCGGAGTTGGAAAATATGAAAAACAATTTCTCCAGTCGTGTCCAAATGGTTATT
>CAYUVM010000210.1:0-7479 GCA_964447935.1 uncultured Cytophagia bacterium
TCGCCGCCGTATTTTGTTTCACTTTCACGTCGCTGACAATCGAATTGACGCTGAATTGCGGATTGTAATTCGACCATCCCGCATCCCAGCGCGCACCGCTGCCAAAGGCGCCGCGAAATGTTGTCGAAGTGAAGAAAGGGTCGGTCAACCGCGTGTTCGTAAAATCAGCGCCGCTCAACGCCGGCGAACCCGTTGCGGGCCTAAAATCCGGATTCGTTAAATCGAAGGGATTGGCTAATTGCACGGCGGCGCTGGTGGTAAGCCGCGTGTTGCCAAACGCCGAGGTGCCGAACCACGTCACTGCATTGAAGCCATTTGTGGCATTCGTGGTGATGGTATCTTTGCCGGCCAGAATCACGTTGCGAATTTGCAGCCGATTGGCCGTGGCATTGTCCGCCGTCGTGTTGCCGTCAATGTAAATGCCGCTGTTGGCGCCGGCGCCGGGCCAGCCCATCACAATGCTGTTGTAGAAAGAAAATTCCGTGTTGCGGCGAATATGTGTCGCGCGCAGATAGTTCGTGTTGACGACATCGCTGTTATTGACTTTCGGGCCGACCAATGTCACATTGGAGAAAACTGCGCTCGTCTTGGGCGTGTTGGTAGTGCCGGTGGCATCGTTATCCGTTTCAAAACCGTGACTCGCGCTGATATCGGCGGCCTGCGGATCGCGCAAGCTCACTGCATATTGCACTTTGCCGGAGAAGCCGAAATCCGTGTCGAAATCATCATCGAGCGTGCGGAGTGAAATTAGATGTTTCGCATTCACCGTGCCACCGAAAAACTCAAAGCCGTCGTCGCCGGAGTAGCTCACTTGCACATAATCGATCACCGTGCCGTTACCAACGCCACCCAGCGTGAGGCCGTTGATTTCGTTATTGGGTTGAAAGGCAATACCGGGAAATTCGATGCGGACGTAACGCAACACGCCACTGTTATCGGCAGGATCGGTGCCGCCATAAACTGACCCGACGCCGCCTTCAATCGTGGCAGTGCCACCGGGAACATTGATTGGCGCGCGCCCGCAGAGAATCAGGCCGCCCCAATCGCCGTATGCACGCTGGCCGGGAGGAAGCGCGCTCGTGAAAACGATGGGCCGGTCTGCCGTGCCGTCGGCCATAATTTTTGCACCCTGTTCAATAATCAGCGCGCCTTTGGAAGCTTTATCACCCAAAATGATCGTGCCGGGTTCAATCGTCAGCGTGGCGCCGGATTTCACATAAACAAAGCCGTTCAGCAAATAGGTTCTGTTGCTTGTCCATGTTGTGTTCGTTGTGATATTACCCGAAACCGAAATTTGCGAACCGGATGAAGTGCCTTGTGGATTATAATTTGTCCAACCCAGATCCCAACGCTCGCCGCCGCCGAAAGCACCGCGAAATGTCGTCGAAGTGAAGAAGGGGTCGGTCAACCGTGTGTTCGTAAAATCAGCGCCGCTCAACGCCGGCGAACCAGTTTTGGGCGAAAAATTCGGATTGATCAAATTGAAAGGATCGACGAGCTGCACGGCGGCGCTGGTCGCAAGCCGCGTGTTGCCAAACGCTGAAGTTCCAAACCACGTCACGGCATTAAAACCATTGGTGGCGTTGGTCGTGATCGTATCTTTGCCGGCGAGAATCACATTGCGAATTTGCAGCCGGTTGGCCGTGGCGTTGTCCGCCGTCGTATTGCCGTCAATGTAAATGCCGCTGTTAGCGCCGGCGCCGGGCCAGCCCATCACAATGCTGTTGTAGAAAGAAAATTCCGTGTTGCGGCGAATATGTGTCGCGCGCAGATAGTTCGTGTTGACGACATCGCTGTTATTGACTTTCGGGCCGACCAATGTCACATTGGAGAAAACTGCGCTCGTCTTGGGCGTGTTGGTAGTGCCGGTGGCATCGTTATCCGTTTCAAAACCGTGACTCGCGCTGATATCGGCGGCCTGCGGATCGCGCAAGCTCACTGCATATTGCACTTTGCCGGAGAAGCCGAAATCCGTGTCGAAATCATCATCGAGCGTGCGGAGTGAAATTAGATGTTTCGCATTCACCGTGCCACCGAAAAACTCAAAGCCGTCGTCGCCGGAGTAGCTCACTTGCACATAATCGATCACCGTGCCGTTACCAACGCCGCCGAGCGTGAGGCCGTTGATTTCGTTATTGGGTTGAAAGGCAATGCCGGGAAATTCGATGCGGACGTAACGCAACACGCCGCTGTTATCGGCAGGATCGGTGCCGCCATAAACTGACCCGACGCCGCCTTCGATCGTGGCCGTGCCACCGGGAACATTGATTGGCGCGCGGCCGCAGAGAACTACACCGCCCCAGTCGCCATAAGAACGTTGGCCTGCCGGAAGCGCGCTGGTGAAAACAATGGGTTGAGCTGCAGTGCCATCAGCCATGATTTTTGCGCCTTGTTCAATGATCAGCGCGCCCTTGGAAGCTTTGTCACCGTAAATCACCGTGCCGGGTTGAATCGTCAAAGTGGCGCCAACTTTCACATACACAAAGCCGTTCAGCGTGTAAGTGTTGCTGCTTGTCCAGGTTGTGTTTGCCGTGATGTTCCCGGACACCTTGACATTGTCGGCGAAAGCGAGTGACCCCAGCAAAGCTACAGCCAGTAGCGTCGAAACAAACTTGCGAATCATGATTCCTCCTGACTCTTGGTTCAATTTTGAATGATTTATATTTTCCCAGAATAAGATAACGAATCAGCATTATCCCGAAATAAAGAAACCATTAACTGGTTGTAAAGGGTGTATTATGTGATTGTTAAGGAGAAGGCAAAGGCCCCAGCACATGACTTTACGCCGATTTACCGCAGAAAAGTTTTTACAAAAAAGAAAGAATTTTCAAAAGTCTGTCTCCGTGAGACGCTGCGAACTCCGTTACTCCGCGTTTAAAAAAACTTTTAAATTTTTACCTGTCGTTAAGATTCCGGTAATATTTCCTCCCTAAATTCTGCATCGCGGTCAAACAACTCACTACTTCATTCTGTTATTATCTACCGAGGAGATGTCCCATGAAACTTGTCGATCGGTTGCGTCAAATTGTTGTGAAAAGAAACATTTTCATTCTGTGTTTTTCTTTTCTCTTCATTATCGCTCATTCCACAAAATCCTTTTCCCAGCATTTCGAGCTGAAGATGCTCGGCAGTTATCACACCGGCGTTTTTGCGCAAGGCGCGGCGGAGATTGCGGCCTACGATCCGGCCAGCAAACGGCTGTTTTTCGTGAATGCGAACGCGGCAACGGTGGATATTCTCGATCTCAGCAATCCGGGCCAGCCCGTGAAAATCAATTCGATCAACGCCACGGCATACGGAGCTTCGGCGAATAGCGTCAGCGTGAAAAAGGGCGTGGTTGCCGTGGCGATTGAAGCCAATCCCAAACAAGATCCCGGCAAAGTGGTTTTCTTCGATACCAACGGCAAGTTCATCAGTGAAGTGGCGGTGGGCGCGCTGCCGGATGCGGTGGTTTTCACGCCCGATGGCAACAAGGTCGTCGTTGCCAACGAAGGCGAGCCGAATGCCGATTACACCGTCGATCCGGAAGGCAGTGTGAGCGTGATCGATATCTCTGCCGGCGCAACGAATCCGGTGGTGGCAACGGCAAGCTTTACCAGCTTTATCGGCCAAGAGGCGCAATTGCGCAGCCGCGGCATTCGCATTTATGGCCCGAAGGCCAACGCGGCGCAGGATTTCGAACCGGAGTATCCGACGGTTTCCGAAGATTCAAAAACCGCGTATGTGACTTTGCAGGAGAACAATACAATCGCCGTGATCGATCTCAACACCGCCACGGTGACGGAGCTGCTGCCGCTTGGCTTCAAAGATCATAACGCCGCCGGCAGAGGCTTGGATGGCGGTGATCGTGATGGCGGCCTCAATCTGAAAAACTGGCCGCTGCTGGGAATGTATCTGCCCGATGCCATAGCTTCTTTAAAAATCGGCGAACAAACTTATCTTTTCACCGCGAATGAAGGCGATACGCGCGAATACACCACTTACGTCGAAGAAGTTCGCATCGGTGCGGCCAAGCTCGATAGCATCGCTTTTCCCAATGGCGCCGCTCTGAAGACAAATGCCAATCTCGGCCGTTTGAAAATCACTTCTTCGCTCGGTGACACGGACGGCGACGGCGATTACGACAAGCTGTATACTTTTGGCGGCCGTTCGTTTTCAATTTGGGACACGAACGGCAATTTGGTTTATGACAGCGGCGATGATTTCGAGCGGCTCACCGCGCAACTCCTTCCCAGCACGTTCAATTCCGATCATTCGGCGAATAATTCATTCGACACCCGCAGTGACGACAAAGGCCCGGAGCCGGAAGCCGTTGCCGTGGGCTGGATCAACAACCGCGCTTATGCGTTCATCGGCTTGGAGCGCATCGGCGGCGTTTTTGTGTATGACGTCACCAATCCCCGCGCGCCGGTTTTCGTGACTTACGCCAACCACAGAGATTTCTCGATTAATTTTTCGGCCACAGTGACGCCGGATCAATTGAAAACCGTCGGCGATCTCGGCCCCGAATCTGTGTTGCATATCGCCGCGAGTGAAAGCCCCAATGGCAGCGATTTGTTGATCGTCGCCAATGAAATCAGCGGCAGTGTTTCGGTTTATCAAATTATCGCGTTGCCTTCAATCGCCGAAGCGCGGCAAAAGACTACCGGCTCGACATTGGCGGTGCAGGGCGTCGTGACGCGCGCCCGCGGCCGGCTCGCACGCATTCAGGATAAAACCGGCGCCGTTGCAGCTTTTCAAACCAGCGGCGCGTTTCGCACGGCGATCACGAACGGTGAGGTGCGCAGCGGCGATTTGCTGCGGGTTTCGGGAAGAGTCACGCAATTCAACGGCTTGTTGGAGATCGATAACATCACTGCATTCGAAGTCGTGAGCCGCAATAATGCTCAGCCCGAGGCAACGCTCGTCACGCTCGATGAACTGGTGAAAAACGGCGAAGCTTATGAGAGCAAGCTGATTTATCTCGACAATCTCTCCATCAACAATCTCGGTGACGCCGCGTTTCAACCCAACAAGAATTATCCGTTGACCGACGCCAGCAATACTTCCGGCGCGGTGACACTTAGCACGTTTGGCGGCACGGATATCAATCTCGCCGGCAAAGCTATTCCAACAAAGACTTTTGATTTCAAAGGCGTGCTGGGCGATTTCAATGGCAGCTATCAACTCATTCCGGTTGAAGCCACGGATGTGATCGAGGTCGCGTATCCCGCCGTCGCGGTCGCGGCTGCGCCGAAAGTGATTTATGAGCGCAATGGCGTGAAAGTTTTTAACGGCGGTTTCGGCTCCGGCATGGCGCCGCATCCATATTTGGATGGACACTTTTATTTGATGACCGACCGCGGCCCGAATTTCGAGAGCACGACCGCCGGCCAACTCGTTTTTCCGGTGCCGAAATTTGCGCTACAAATCGGTTTGTTTGAAGTCGCCGGCGATTCGCTGCGTCCGGTTAAAATTTTCGATCTGAAAGATACTGCCGGCAATCCGATCACCGGCCTGCCGAATCCGGCGGGACAAGGCGGGACCGGAGAGACAGCCATCGATATGAATGGCCAATCACTTGCTCCGGATCCGAACGGTCTCGATCCCGAGGGTGTCGTGGCGCTGAAAGACGGCAGTTTCTGGATCAGCGATGAATACGGTCCGCACATTCTGCACGTCGATGCGAATGGCAAAACCATCGAACGCATCAATCCGTTTGGCACCGGCGCCGGCGGCCGCAAGCTGCCAAAAGTTTTTGGACGCCGTCGCGCGAATCGGGGCATGGAAGGTTTAGCCATTACGTCCGATGGCAAGACTTTGGTTGGCATCATGCAATCGGCGCTGGACAATCCATTTGAAGATCGAAACAATATTCGCAGCCGGTCACGCGTCACGCGCATTCTCACGTTCGACCTCGCGTCGGGCGCCACCAAGCAATATGTTTATTTGCAGGAAATTCCGAATCTCGCGAATAGCGAAATCATTGCGCTCTCCAACACCGAGTTTCATGTTTTAGAACGCGACGGCAATTTTCCCGGCAACGCGAGTGCACCGGCGGTTTATAAGCGCGTTTACAAAATCAATCTCAATGGCGCAACCGACGTCAGCGATCCCGCAGATTCGGAAGCCGGAAAGTTGGTGAGTGGTAAAACGCTCGAGCAACTGACGGTCGAGGAGCTGACCGCGGCGGGCATTGTGGCGGTGAGCAAAACGTTGGTGCTCGATATTCTCGCCAGCGTGCCGGGCTACGCGCATGACAAGCCCGAAGGCATTGCGTTAGTGAAAGAAAATTTGCTTGCGGTCGTGAATGACGATGACTTCGGCATCGGGCCTGACGGCAATGGCGGTATCCTGCAAAAGATTTTGCCGCGCACGGGACAGGTGGATCGCAACATCATGTTCTTCGTCAATGTTTCCGGCACCGTCGGCGTGGCAGAAAACGGCGCCGATGCCATTCCGGTAAAATTCGAATTGCAGCAAAATTATCCGAATCCATTTAACCCCTCGACCAACATCGTGTATGCCTTGCCACGCGCGATGCATGTACGGCTGGCGATCTACGATGTGCTCGGACGGCAAGTCGCCACCCTCGTGGATGCACGCCAACCCGCCGGTTCTCATTCCGTGCGTTTTGATTCAAAGGGACTCGGCTCGGGGCTTTATTTCTACCGTCTCGAAACTGAGAACTTTACGAAAGCAAGAAAGATGTTGTTGAATAAGTAGGAAAAGCGGAGCAAAGGAATTGCTACAGAGCCAAGCGTTGCGCCGGCAGCGCTTGGCTTTAAATAGTGCACCAAGGCCCTCAAATAGAATAACTGATAGTCAAAACCCGCGCTGTACTGAGGGAAAATCTTCAGCCATAGAATGTTCCGGCCACCGCGAGTGCATGAATTTGTCCGGCGGGCTTAAAATTCGCGCAGCGCAAATTTTAGCCAGCTTTCAATCGTTTCCAGGGCACTAGCAAAATTGTTATGCAGAATGAGAAGCAACAAAAAAACTACTGCTAAACACGCTAGCATTCCCAGTGGTGATTTGCATAACCAGAAGATGAGACTGGGGACACCCAAGGTCAGAACTGCGAAGCAATGCCAATACAAAACAAAGGCCATGAGACTCGGAGGGCTTTCCGAATCAACTAAGATCGCCATGATGATCAGCATGAGATAAAACGTGACCATCATGTGCAAAGCGAGCTTGGGAAAAGCGTTGAGAACGCCCGATGCCGATCCCAACGTCTTCAGAATGGGATTCAGCGGTCCCGTGATTTGTTCGGGGACCTGCAATGCGATTGGGGTCTTTGGATGAGCCATGATCTACCCCTCCCGAAAAATGAATTGGTCATTAATTTATTCACCATTGTCAACCTCATGAGGAGTCTAAGGCAAAGATGCGTAATACAGCGATTGAGGTTTTGTGGCATAACGCCTGTTTATGAAAGTTGCAATTTGGTTTTGGCCATATACACAACCATTTCTGCCGCGCTGGCAAGGCTGATAT
>CAYUVM010000211.1:0-7476 GCA_964447935.1 uncultured Cytophagia bacterium
ATTCATTTTACCGTTTTTAAGGATGAACATGACGGCAGTCTCGCCGGAAAAGTCTTCGGTACCGGAAAATGTTGCCAACCCCACAGCAGAAGAAGTTGCTCCCGCGCCGCCGCCGTGGCTGGAGAAAATTCGCGCCATCCGGCATCGGCTGCCGTTGATCATCCGCTTGCCGCTGGCGCTGGTGTTTCTCGCCATCGGCATCGCTGCCGGCTTTATCCCGATTTTGCAAGGCTGGATGTTTGTGCTCGCGGCCTTCTGGTTGATTTTTCCAAATCAAGCCGAACAACTGGTCGAAAAAATTAAAAACTGGTTTGCGGGGTTTAAAAATAAACGTAAAATGTAAGGCGTAATTGGCGCCTCACGTGTTGCGCTTTATTCGTAGAAACAGGCTATGTAGAAACAGGCTAAAGGAGAGAATAGAGAAATGAACAGTCTCAGAACCGTTGCTTTAATGGCCGGGCTGACGGCTTTGCTGGTTTGGGCCGGAAATGCCTTTGGCGGACAAAGCGGCATGTTTATCGCCTTCGGTTTTGCCATGCTGATGAACTTCGGCAGCTATTGGTTTAGCGACAAAATCGTGCTGCGCATGTACAACGCCCGCGAAGCCACCGAACGCGAAGCGCCCGAGCTTTACAGCATGGTGCGCAATTTAGCGCAGCGCGCCCAACTGCCGATGCCCAAAGTTTATCTCATCCCCGGCGAGCAGCCTAATGCTTTTGCCACCGGCCGGATCCCCGAACATGCGGCCGTGGCGGCCACCGAAGGCATCATGCGCATGCTCAGCCGTGAAGAGTTATCCGGCGTGATGGGACACGAGCTGGCGCACATTAAAAATCGCGATATTCTCACCGGCACCATTGCCGCCACGATTGCCGGCGCCATCAGCATGTTGGCGAACATGGCGCAATGGGCGATGATTTTCGGCGGCGGCCGCAGCAGCGATGACGATGACGGCGGCAGCCCGATTGCCGGTTTGTTAATGATCATCCTCGCGCCAATCGCGGCGATGGTCATTCAAATGGCGATCAGCCGCTCGCGGGAATACGTCGCCGACGCCGACGGCGCGCGCATCGCCGGCAATCCGCGTTATCTTTCCAATGCGTTGCGCAAATTGCACAATGCCTCGCAGCAAATTCCGATGCACGCGACTCCGGCTACCGCCCACATGTTCATCGTTAGCCCGTTGAGCGGCGGCGGCATCGTCAGCTTATTCAGCACGCATCCGCCGATGGAAAAACGCATTGAGAAATTGGAAAGCATGCAGTTGAGTTAGTAAAAACTCGCCCACGAAATTGAAAATCCCACAGAAATGGCTTTGGAGTCTTATTTCTGTGGGATTTCTTTTTTAGCAGGATGCTGAAAAACTCCACAATTGTCATTGCGAGGTGTTTTTTGCCGAAGCAATCCCTTGATTTTTAAAGATTGTCCCGCTGAAGAGCGGGACGCTCGCAATGACAATTTTCAGCAACTTGTTAGAAAACGTTTTATTCGTGACGCAGTTTTATAAACTCTGTGGCTCCTGGTATTTTGGGGTCACGCCCATATTAAAAAAGATGAACGAAAAAATATCCGCCGTTTCCTCAATGCGTTTGGCCGTGCTGCTGGCGCCGTGGCCGGATTTGGTTTGAATGCGAATCAGCACCGGATTCTCGCCCGCCTGCATTTCTTGAATCGTCGCGGCGTATTTAAACGAGTGCGCCGGCACGACGCGATCATCATGATCCGCGGTCGTGATCAACGTCGCCGGATACTTCACGCCGGCTTTGAGGTTGTGCAAGGGCGAGTAGCCGTACAAATTTTTAAAATCCGCTTCGTTCTCGCTGGAGCCGTACTCCGCAATCCAATTCCAGCCGATGGTAAATTTGTGGAAGCGCAGCATATCCATCACGCCCACCTGCGGAATCGCCACTTTAAACAGCTCCGGCCGTTGATTCATCACCGCGCCGACCAGCAAACCACCATTGGAGCCGCCGCGAATCGCCAGCTTCTGCGACGAAGTGTATTTCGCGGCAATGAGATATTCCGCCGCCGCAATAAAATCGTCAAACACATTCTGCTTTTTAAGCCGCATCCCGGCCTCGTGCCATTTCTCGCCATACTCGCTGCCGCCGCGCAGGTTCGCCATCGCATACACGCCGCCTTGCTCAAAAAAGGCAATGAGCAAAGGATCAAACGCCGGCGTCAACCCGATATCAAAACCGCCGTAGGCATAAAGCAGCGTCGGATTATCGCCGTGCAGTTTCAATCCCTTTTTGTGGGTGATAAACATTGGAATTTTCGTGCCGTCTTTGCTCGGATAAAAAACTTGTTTGGTTTCATAGCCCGTCGCTTTGAAATCCACTTCCGGCGCGCGAAAAAGCGAGCTGGTGCGCGTGGCGATGTCGTATTTATAAATCGTCGGCGGAAACGTGAATGAGGTGAAAGAGTAAAACACAAACTTATCATCGCGCTCGCCGCCGAAACCGTTGGCCGAGCCGAGTCCGGGCAGCGTCACTTCATTTTCCAGACTGCCGTCCAGACGATGCACAAAAATCCGCGACGCCACATCTTTCAAGTAAACGGCAAAGAGTTTGCCGCCGCTGGCTGCGGCGCCCTGCAGCGGCTCCGTTTTTTCAGGGATGACGGTTTGCCAATTGTTCTCCGCCGGATTCTGCGGGTCAAATAACATAACCTTGCTATTCGGCGCATTCTGGTTGGTTTGAATGAGCAGTTTGCCGCCGGCATTATCGACCACGCCAAAATCAAACTCGCCGATTTCCGCTACGATGGGCATAAAAGTTTTTTGCCCGGCGGCGGCGTCGCGAAAGAACAGCGCATTGCCGTCTTTGCCCTTGCCGCGATCGCTGATCGTTAAAATCGTAAACCGCTCGTCGTCCGTTGTGCTCGCAAAGTGAAAGCGTTTCGGATTGGCGCGGTCTTCATAAACCAATTCGTCCTGCGCTTGCGGCGCGCCGATTTTATGATAGTATACTTTGTGAAACTCGTTCGACGCCGAAAGTTCCTTGCCGGCTTCCGGCGCGTCATAGCGACTGTAATAAAAACCGTCGCCCTGCCACGCGATGCCGGAAATTTTCACCCATTTCAAAGAGTCGGTCAACGTTTTCTTCGTGGCCATCTCCATCACGTAATATTCCTGCCAGTCCGAGCCGCTGCGTGAAATGCCGTAGCCGGCATATTTGCCGTCCTTGGAAAGCGCGAACGTCGTGAGCCGCACCGTGCCGTCGGCGCTGAAGGTGTTCGGATCGATCAATACCTCCGGCTTGCCGTTCAAACCTTTCTGCATGTACAGCACCGATTGGTTCTGCAGGCCGTCGTTTTTATAAAAGAAAAAATTCTCGCCTTTGCGGAACGGCTGCGAATATTTCGGGTAATTGAAAATTTTCTCCAGCCGCGCTTTCACCTGCTGCCGGTACGGAATTTTTTCGAGATAATCGAACGTGACCCGGTTTTGTTCTTCCACCCACTGCGTCGTTTCGGCGGCATGATCATCCTCCAGCCAACGAAATGGATCGGCCACATTAACGCCGAAATAAGTGTCGCTCTGCGCAACTTTTGCGGTTTTGGGATACGGCAACATTTGCGCGACGGCGAAAGTGGTGATCAAGAAAATCGTGCACAACAGCATCAGGGCGGCAAAAAATTTTTGCATCGGTTTTGCTCCTTTCGGGCCGGATTTAATTTATTGGTTAGAGTCGTTTAGAAAAAGATGTACGCTTTCAGCGTAACACTGTCGATCTTTGCATAAACATATTTGGTAGGATTGCTTTTTGAATGGCTTTGTGCGAATAATTGGCATGAAAGGGCGAAGAAGAATAGTACCGATAACCGCTTTCGTAGAAACATTTTTTCATTTTGTTAATTGCCTAACGCAGGTTTATCGGGCGCGGCAGCGTCCCGAGCAAGCCAAGTTGGGCGCACATTAAAATAAAGTTACATACTGAATGTAAAGCCACTAAATGGTATCAATTCGCCATACTCTTGTGGCTTCCTTGGCTAGCTTTAGTTGTCTCTCTTCAATATCACTCTTGCGCCACTGGCTACAGGAAGTGATGATATAGGTGTATACAATGTCTTTCTCCTTGGAATACAACATCTCTTTTTTCTTTGCAAAGCTCTTTGAGCCAAGCCCTCTATTCGAGACTGAAGATACCAATGCCAAATTACCTATTCGATAGATGTAGTCGGAGAGAAGATCTTCACCTATTGAATTGATAGTATCTTTCCAATCTTGGGATGGGTTGCGTGGAAGAACATGTTCAAGATTTACTTTCTTGGGATCGCCTACAATTTGGCGTGATCCACCAGTTGCATATTTTTCAATTTCGGCTAACAAATATCTAGCTTTGCGTGAATCTCTGAGCACTTTGATCGAAAAAGCTTGTATGAAATCGTTATCATTCGGATAAATAGGGCGAATCTCGCGAGCCACCTTTGCAGCTTTTGTAATTTCTCCAGATCGGATTTTCTTTGGTACTTCTACATAGTAGTTTGCCAAAACTCCTGTCCTCAATTCTCCTATGAGATTATAGCGAACTGCCATTGTAACCAAATATCCGGTCAGTTTGCTAAACTCAACCTCAGAGAATTTCTCCGCAGCGGCAAGTAGGATGGGTAACGCTTGTTGTGCATCCAACAAGTTGAGATTTTCAAGATTCTCGCGAGTGCGTTGATCATAATCATCCCAATATGTATGGCCAGGTATACTGAAAGCTGCATAGAGTTTTGATGCTTTGCCGAGGTCTCTCGCGAAAGATACAGCAGTTCTGGGATTGGTTATACCTTTTCGCATAAGGCGGAATAGCTGTGATTTCGATGTTCTACCATGAAGTGACGACCAGTAGTGATAAAGAAATCTTTCGCTTGGATCAATATCGGCAAGATTCTCACGGATAATAGCCCACTGGCTCTTGACTACTTCGAGTTGCCCCGCTGCTTTCTCAAATACATGATTCTTGAGCAAATCCATCGTGGTTAACCCACGTCCTCTGTCATTAAGTGTCTCGAAGATCACATATGCATCCGCCTCGTCGGTGACCGTAAGAAGCAAGACATAAACATGTTTACGTAGATATCTTTCTATAGCCAAGAGTGACTGTAAATCAAAATCTTGGCCAGAGAAGCATCGCTGACGAACTAGATCCCAAATAGTAGACACAGCCTGCAAGAGCATGTAATTTGTATCCTTTTTCAGCAGGCCTCTTGTGGCAGCTCGGATGTTTTTCTCATCACTATCAGCAATGACATATTTTTGGAAAATCGGATCATTTACTTCATTCATCTGGAACTTTGGCTGGAGTTCCATTGTCATAATATCTTTCTTTCCAAAATATTCTTGGTTTACCAATTCCGCTCGCTCATCTTCATTGTTGGTTCGTAGTAGCCTGCGAATCACATTCAGTATGATATAAATTGTGGCTACTCTTTGTTGACCATCAATGATCTCTAGATACGCTGGGCTCTTCTTGAGAACCATTGGCCCGAGGAAATACTCTGTCTCGGCGGTATCCATTGCCTCGGTAATGTCCAGCCATATTTGCTTAACTTCTTCATCAGTCCAGGCATAACTTCGCTGGAACATTGGGACCTTGAGTGCATTAACATTGTAGAGGAATTGTCCGATGGGTGTGGTATCACTAGAAATGTATGTGGACATGAGTCTAATCCCTTGTATAGATTAAATTAACAAAGCACTCATAAGCAAAGAAGTGCTTCAAATTCAACTAGCATATGCCCAACTGTTATTCAGCGAACAGCGCCAACGTTGCGGCATGTTTCTGTCTGTGCCCATTTATTGGCGTTAGCGGAAACATTTTTTGAACAAAATGGATGATAGCGGAAATTTCTGAACTTGCCGCTATCGGAAAGTTTTAGCCTTGAACTGAGGCGTTGCGATTCGTAGACTCCGAACATTGACGTTACGCCGTTTGAGCAAAATCCCAACAACATCAATACAACCCATTTTAAACTTTTCAACACGTTTCATCACGATAAGCAGCCGCCCGAAGTTGTGACCAATATTAACAAAACGACAGGCTTTTGTCAAGGAAATTCTAACGATTTTGTCAAAACAAAATTCTCTTGTCTCGTTTAAAAAATTTATTAGCTTTCAGGCATAATTCTGCAACGTTCAAATCTAACCGGAAGGAGATTCCATGCTCAATTACGTCTGGCTGGCGTTGATGGCGATTTCGATTCTCGTCGCCGCCGGCACTGACTTGCGCAACAAGCTGACCGATAAATATGGCGAGAAGAAAGAGATTCCCATTCAACTCGTGATCACGCAAGCCGCCACCGCCGACAACCCAACGGCAACCGCGACTGTGAAAATTCCGGTGCTGGAGTTCAATCAACATTATGCGCTAAGCCTCAGCGGCGATACATTGCGTTGCGCGGCGCAATTAGTCCGGTTGGATGATCGTCGCAGCCGTTTAGCCGTGAATACTGCCGGCGAGGGCGTGCCGGAATTTTGGAAGACTATTGCGAAAGCACAGGGCCATCCAGCAGAGTTACGCGCCACCGTTGCACTGACGCCGGGCACGACGCAAGCGACGTTTCGCATTGAAAAAACCGGCTTCGAGAAACTGGCCGCCATCACCGATGCGGCGTTTAATTTTGCCCGCATTGCGGTGATGGACATTGCGCTGCCGCTCATCGGCGTGATGGCGATGTGGCTCGGCATCATGAAAATCGCCGAGGCCGCTGGCATCATCCGCTTGCTGGCCGCCGCGATTGCGCCGATCACGCGCCGGTTGTTTCCCGAAGTGCCAACCGATCATCCGGCCATGGGCGCGATGGTGTTGAACATTGCCGCGAATTGGCTCGGCCTCTCCAATGCCGCGACGCCCTTCGGCTTGAAAGCGATGGAAGAGTTGCAAAATCTCAATCCGAAAAAAGACACGGCGACCAACGCGATGGTGATGTTTCTCGGCATCAACACCGCGAGCATCACGCTCATTCCGGCAACCATCATCGGCCTGCGCGTCGCGATGAAATCCACGAATCCGGCGGAGATTATCGGCACGACGATTTTCGCCAGCACCTGCGCGACGACCACCGCGGTGATTGCCGTGAAACTGCTGGGCAAGCTGCGGGCGTTTCGGAAAGATGACCCGGGAATGATCCAAGCATCTTAATTCAAAAAACTTGTCATTCCGCAGGAATCTTTTTAGAACCCAAGAGCATTTTGCTTGTAAAAAGAATTCTTATAGAATGGCTCACCTTTGGGAGAATTTATGAGTGATTTCATTCGCAATACCGTCGAGGCCCTTTCGGTTTGGGCGATTCCGTTTCTCTTGTTGTTCATTCCGGTGGTTGGCCTCATTCGCAAAGTGAAAGTGTATGAAAATTTTGTCGAAGGCGCCAAAGAAGGCTTTCAGGTGGCCACGCGCATTATTCCTTTTCTCGTCGCGATTCTGGTGGCCATCGGCATGTTTCGCGCTTCCGGGGCGATGGATATTTTTGTCGCGCTGATTTCGC
>CAYUVM010000212.1:0-7468 GCA_964447935.1 uncultured Cytophagia bacterium
GTGTTTTCGAGCGCGTCGGCGGCAACGCGCCAATTCGGTTGCGGGCGCGTTTGGTGGCGGCGGCTAAAGCTGATTTGCCGGAGGCCGTGAAAGCGGGAAAATTTCGCGCTGATTTGTTTTACCGTTTAAATGTGGTAACGCTGCAACTGCCGCCGTTACGTGAACGGCCGGAGGATATTATCGAACTCGCTAAATATTTCTGCCGGCGCATCAGCAGCAAAAACCGTTTACCGATTGAAGAAATTGAGGAGGCGGCGATGCGAGTGTTGTTGGCCTATCGCTGGCCGGGCAATGTGCGCGAGCTGCGCCACGAGTTTGAGCGCATGTTGGCCCTGGCCGAGCCGGAGGTGCAACGGATTACGCGCGATATGCTCTCGACCGATATTCTGCAAGCGGTGGGCCTGGCCCCGCAAAAAACGCGGCGGTATGAACCTGGCTCCTGCACGCTTCGGCAAGCGCGAATGCTTTTGGAAAAAGACATGATTGATGAGGCGCTGAAATTCACCCATAACAATATTACCCAGGCCGCGGCCAGATTGGGGTTGACGCGGCGTGGCCTGCAGAAAATTTTGAAACGCCACGGCTGGCATATCGATGATAGCGACCAATAAACTGCAAACAATGTTCGCCTTTCAGGCCGCAAACGTTGTTCGCACGCTTTTCTTATTGAAAATATTTGATTAGCCTTCCAGAACTTTTCGCCGTCAATTTTTGTTCGCGGCCAGGCTTGCTCTCGCATTAGCCAAGCCATTTTGGGGTTCCTTTCATTTCAGGAAAAACAACGCGTTACACTTTAGAATATTGTCATTTTTTATTTACAGGGTGGCATTCCCTTTGCGTTATATTGTGCAAAACCCAAAATTCTTGGGAGGGTCAAATGTTTTACGAATTAGGTGTGTTATTCAAAACGGATAATCTGAGCGAAGAGGATTATCAGCGCCGGGCGTGGCAAACTTTCATGATGACATGCCATGCGCAGCAATTGGCGGGGAGCACAATTTATGCAGGAGAGATTCAAACAACCGATCTCATACCTAAAGAGACTTTTTGCATTGCCATACAAACCCAAGACCGCCGTGTGATTGAGTATATAAAAACCGTTTTTATGCTTGGCGAAACGCCGGGATTAATGTCGATTGAGCAACGCTTTATTGAGCGAGGTGTGACTCTACGGTATCCGCTGTCGATTCGAGGCCGCATTGACACCAACGGCCAATTTCATTCGTGGCAGGAGAGTTCGGTTCGACGTGATCGCCAGCTTTGCATGGAAGCAGGCTGGAAATTTGGTGGTTCATTAGAATCGGCATACGATTTTTTACATGGAACCGTGCTGGCCTAAGCGGCCAGCAATAATTGCGTTCAGCAAAGTAAGCATTAAACCCCGGGAGGGCATTGACCCTGACTCCGGGGGGAAGACAGGTTCACTGCCTTCCCGGTTATAAAATGATTATCACGTTTGCGTCATTCTAAAACCTTTTTATACTTTTTTTCTCAAATAAGCTGTGGGGTTATCCGGGGGTTAAGTTGTTCCATTGATCCGATACTCTGGAGGGTCTAAATCTGCGGGTGGGGATGGTTATGGGGTTGCGGGGTCATATTGTTAAAACTGGACGGCCGGTCCGATTCTGGGGTACCGATATTTATCGGCGGGATAATCGGATCGGCTGTTGGGGGAATAGCCACAAGTACAATTCTCGCCTGCAATCATAGTGCAACCCTAACCTAAATTTGGCGTACTAATAAGGGAGAGCCGCTTCTTGCAAATTCCGCCTACAACTGCTGATGCAAACAAAAACTTGCTTTCAAAAATTGGGATTGAAATAGTTTTTATTTTTCTGATTTTTTTGATAACTTGGATAAGAAGTCTAATTAATGAAAAATTATCAACGAGCGATCAAAATTTGCTGCAAAACTTTATTGAATGGTTTGCCGTCTTTTATACGCTCGTCCTCAGCGTCATCGTCGGCCAGGGATGGAATAAGTATAACAAAATAAACAATGAAATCGACCGCGAGGCCGATTCGCTGACCTTGCTTATGCAAACGGGCCGCATGTTTGAAAATATAAAGCTGCGAGAAGCGTTGGTTCTCGCCGTCGAGCGCTATGCAAAGTCGGTGCTTTTGTTAAAATCCGATGACAGCAGAATCGACGGCCAATCGTTTGAATATATGAGGGCTATACGCGAATTTGTCGTGCTTCTAATAAAAAGTGATGCTGAAGAATGCCTCAAGTCGGAATTGTTGCATCAATATAACGAAGCCTATGATGCACGCGGGGATCGCTTTGATTTGATTGAGGGGAAATTGCCCAATCACACTTGGTTTATTTTCTTAACCGCGTCGTTGATTTGGTTGTGGGGATTTCTCTGGCTTGAGTTCAATTCACCTTATTTTGCCATTTATATTTTAGGCTCGACCGCCATAACCATTATATACTTACTTTACCTGGCGCGCTCCCTCAATGATCCCATTAAAGGCCTTTGGAAATTGAAATTTGCGTCATTTGAAAATCATCTTTTAAAAGAACTCATTTAACGGATTTTGCTATGAGCCAGTTCGATCTTGAAAAATCCATTCAAAAAATGAAAGTTGAAATCAAACAGCTTGACCAGGAAATTCAACAACGGCGTGTCACCGAAAAACCCTCACGTCTGCAAGGGTTTCCTTTTCTAACGCCGCTGCTCAAAGCCGCTCTGTTGGCGCTGATGATCACTTTGTTTTATTTTCATTTTGTTATGAACTGATTTTTGTTTCATACTCATACCCTGTTCTCTTACAATGTAAATCTTGCCAGAATATTACAGGCCAGCCAATCGCCAACTTGGCTTCATACGACTCTAACTTTACAACATTCCCTGCCGTTTCCGCACCAGCCATTCTACCCCCAAAACGGCCAACAAAATCCACAACACCGGGGCACGGCCCCAAAGCGCGAAGTCCGAGGTTTCACGGCGCGACAATGCAGTCAATGGCAAACGTTCGACGAATGCAGCGAGGCTATCGGCATGGCCGTAAGCACCGCCCGTGGCTTGTGCCATTTGTCGCAGCAGTGGCTCGTTCAAGCGCGTGTTGAGGAATTCCAGGCTGAAGGGTTCCACGGAAAAGCGACCGCTGTCTTCGCCGAGGGGTTGGCCGCTCTGCTCCGCGATGCCGCGAAATTGGTATTCACCGCCGCCGAGCACTTGCAAGCGCGCGCGATAAAGACCGTCGCCGACATCCTGCAAAATCACTTCCTGGGAAAATTGTTCCGGCTTTCCTTTGAAACCAATGGAAGGAAGGTCGGACGTCAGTTGCACCCGCACATTTGCGCCTTCTCGCGGCCGATAATCCGGTTGATAAATCTGCGCCGACAATTCAATCGCCTCGCCACCGCGGTAAATTTCTTTATTGCTGGTGATGCGCACCAACTTGGCATCCTCACGCGTCACCATCCAACGCACCGCGTTCCGAATTAAACTTTCATAAGCCACCGGATTCTTGCCGATGCCCTGCATCAGCAATTGCCAGCGCCAAATTCCGTACGCAAACATGGCGATGGTTTTGCGCTCGGCGGATTTCTGCGCCAGCAGCACCGGCATGCCGCCGCGGCCCGGGCCGGCAGGCTGCACGTCAATCGCAGCCAAAACTTGGCTGCCGGACAGCGGTTGCAGATTGAACAAATTACAAAACACCGGCGGCAACTCGTTCCACAGGCGCCGGTTTTCCTCCGGGGTTTCTGCGAAGCGGGTGATGGCGTGTGTCAGCCCCGCCAGTTCCGGTTGCAGCGTCACCAGGCGCTCGCCGGTTGCCGAGGGCGCAATAGCCAGCGGCAATACACTGCGAAATTGCCAAAGGGTCGCAAGATCAACCCCCGGGCCGTTGAGAAAAAAAAGCGGCGTTTGCTTTTGGGTGAATTTTTGCAGTAGCGCTGCGAGCAAGGCCCGATCAGAATCCCGGCGCGGAAAGTCGATCATCATCACACCGTCCAGTTGATTGCCTTCGGCGCGATTTAAATTGGCCGTGAGATTTGCGGCGGACACATTATTATAAAAATTGCCGTCTGGACGTTGCACAAAAGCCTGCGTTTGAAAATTGGAATCGGCTGCCAGCGTGCGCAGGAGAAAACTGTAATCCGGCGCCGGGGCGCCCGCGAGAACCCATAATTTCAATTTACTTTTTAACACGCGGACATAAAAAGTCCGGCGATTATTTTGGCTCGTTAATTCGCCGGCGAGAGTATCAATTTGCACCACATAACGATTCAGTCCAATCTGATGCGGCGTGAGATTGAAGCGTGCGGTCAACTCGGTGTTATCCGCCGGCAAGGTGACTTCCTGCTCCAGCACGGCTTGGGCGGCGGCGCGCGAACTGGAATCAGCCGCCAACGCGCGCGGTTCTGCAAAAATACGCACGCGGGCGCGGCGGCCGCTGTAGCCGAGGCTGGAAAGGCTCACTTCCACGGGCAGGCGCGCTTCAGCGTAGGCGACTTCATTGGTCACCACGTCGCTCAAAAAAACATCCCGCGTGCCGCGTGCCGCACCGACACCGATTGCAATAATCGGCACGCCAAATTGCTCAGCGACCCGCGCCGGATTTTCGCCCATGTTTTGCGCGCCGTCGGTCAGCATAATAACGCCGGCGAAATTTTGATTGGCGAGCAGTTTTTTCGCCGTCAACAACGCGCCACCAGGATCGCTGCCATCGCCGGTGAAGCGCATTTGTGCGAGCGTGTCCAAATTCATGCGGCGCAGACTGTCACTGAAGGAAAAACTGGCGATCTCGGCGCGTTTTTGCAGCGCCGCCAGCCACGGTTGCGCCAAAGCTTGGCGCACCACTTCGGCGCGCTGGCCGGTGGAATCCGCCAGGTTCATGCTCGCCGACCGATCCAGGAGAAGGGCAACGGTTGGCTTTTGCAGGTGCTGCAAACCAAAAGTAAAAACCGGTTCAAACAATAACAACAGCGCGAGCGCCAGCGCCAGCGTTCGCAACACCGCGAGGCCCCGGCGCAACCAGTTCGCCACGCGTGGGGTCGTGTCGCGATAAATGAACAGCGTGAAGGCGAGAGCGAGTAGAATCAACAGCAGTGGATAGATGAGAGAAGTGGAAAATTTAAAATCGAAATTCATAACTAAACGCCTAAAGCAAAAGCTTTGACCACGGATGATGCAAATTTACGCTGACCTCGACTTCGGGCATCATTGGACTGTGAACTTCGGACGGTATTAAGACAACACCAGTCCCGGATTGGGGGCAAGCGTGAACGGTGAACGTTTGCCGTTGGCGAGATGGAACTGCGCCGCGCGGGCGATCATCGCGGCATTGTCCGTGCAAAAGATCGGCTCGGGAAAATGCAGTTGCAAATCGCGCGCAGCGCAAAATTGCGCGAAGGCTTGCCGTAAAGTTTTATTGCAAGCCACGCCGCCGGCCAACGCCAGGGCGCGGGTGGGAAATTGCGTCTGCGCCAGCGCCACATTTTCCACCAATGCTTGAATGAGCGCAAATTGTAAAGATGAGGCAATATCGGCTTTTTGTTGGTCGAATTCTGCCGCCGATAATTTTCGCGCGTAATAAAGCACCGCCGTTTTCAAACCGCTAAAACTAAACGCCAAACGCTGCTCAAGCGCACCCGCGGTATTTTTCAAGCGCGCCTGCGGGAATTGAATCGCTTTGGGGTTACCGGTGGCGGCCAGCTTTTCCACCGCCGGGCCGCCGGGATACGCGAGTCCGAGAATTTTCGCGACTTTATCAAACGCCTCGCCGGCGGCATCATCCTGCGTTTGCCCAAGAATTTCATATTGTCCCCAATCGCGCACGTAGGTCAAAATCGTGTGGCCGCCCGAAATAATCAACGACAGAAACGGCGGCTCCGGCCCGGCGGGTTTGATATTCGTCGAAAACAGATGGCCTTCCATGTGATTAACGCCGAGCAGCGGCACCTCCAGTTGCATCGCCATCGCTTTTGCGAAGCTGACGCCAACCAATAACGAGCCAATCAGCCCCGGTCCGTACGTCACGGCCACCGCTTCAATGTCAGAGGGTGCGAGTTGCGCCTGCGCCAATGTATGCTGCACAATCGGCACAAGACGTTGCACGTGGGCTCGTGAGGCCAGCTCCGGCACGACGCCGCCATAGAGCTGGTGAATTTCCTGGGTGGCAATGGTGTTCGCGAGCAATTCGGTGCCGTGCATCACCGCGGCGGCGGTTTCATCGCACGAGGTTTCAATTGCGAGCAGGCGCATGGTTGGTGTTTTCTATAATCAATTTAAATAGCGTCGGTTTGACTTCGCGGTGCCGCAACCCCTGCGGAGTCCGGATATAAGCTGGATAGCCGGCGGCATTCGTCTCACGAATGCGCGCATAATCGATGTAAGCGATAATGTCTTCGCGTTTCAGATTGAGCAAAAGTTTTTCTCCGCCTTCAACGGTGAGTGAAAGTGTTGAGGGCACCGCCGTAGCGCGCAAATGCGGCGGCGCATTCTGCACCTGCACGGGAATTTCCTGCAACGTCACTTCGATCAATTTTTGCACATCGGCGGTAAACTCAACCGTATGCGTAGAGAAACTAACTCGCTGCGATTTGGGCAGCGGCTGCAACTGTAATCGCGTCGTCAGCGGCTGTTGGAGTTTGGTAAATTCTTTAACCTCGGTGCTGACGGAGTCGATCGCCTCAACAATTTCCTCCGGCCCGGAAATTAGAATCGAGTCCGGCGAAAAAAGCAGCGGCCCGACTACGGTGTAACCTGGCGTCGTGGCGATTTTCACGGCACTGACAACACGGATCGGTTTTTCCAACAAGTTGGTCAGCCGCACCCAAACCGTGTCCGGGTATAGAATTTGGCGCGGAATCAAGCCCGTGCCGCTGCGGCGGGTATTCACCATCTGGCGTTGCAATTCAAACGCGTGCCGGCGCCGCATATTGGAAATATCCAATTCAACGCGCGCGTCGCGATTGAACAGCAAGTTTAGCAACGCCCGCCCTTTTCCTTCAAAACGTACGCGCGCGGTCTCCGGCAAGCCGTTGGCCACCGTTTTGCCGTCGGGTAAATTCAACACCACGATCGGAATGTCAACATCGTATTCAAAATCATTTTCCGTGACCACCGCAAACCAAAACAATGTGGCCAGCGCTCCCACCACCAGCTTCACCCGTAAATTTTCCAGCAGAGCATTTTTTACGGCCATGGATTTCATCCAGCATAAAAAAAGGGTATGCAATCATGCGGTTAATGCCGTCTCCTCAATACCAACAACATTTCTTCCGGCGCGGTGTTGCATGAATTTTTGCAATTCCGTCCGGAACCTACCGCCAGATCGATACCCGCACTGTTGACTTCCGACAACTGTTTTTACTTTTGCGAATGTCCAATCGCTTTGCCGAGACTCACCTCCCCGTTGTCGATGCGTAAACTGAAACCGCATTGGGGGTTGATGCAAACCCAGGCTTTGAAGATGATGGTGGCACCGTCGCGACCGTAATCCGACAGCGGTAC
>CAYUVM010000213.1:0-7458 GCA_964447935.1 uncultured Cytophagia bacterium
GAACGGTGCCAGGCTTTGATCGTTCTGACACCAGAATTGCTCGCGGGCTAAAATAAAATCTTCGCACAAGCGCAGTGCCAAATCCCACGCGAGCGGAAAAATGTGGCCTTTCTTTTTGACATTTTTCACGATGATTGTTAGAAAACGCCCGGGCTCCAGCCGCGCGCCGACGAGCCGATAAATTTTAACCAGACTGTCGACAAAACTTTCATAGTCGGCAATGTTGCCGACGTCTCGTGCATCATCGGAGTAAAATTGCAGCAACCCTGCTTGCTTACGATTTTGCTGCGTTTCGGCGCCTTTCATGCGCAACATATCCCAATACGGCGGGCTGGTAATGATATAGTGAAACGATGCTGGCAACTTGTCGTAAGTTTCAGGGAGGCCCGCATCGCCGTCGCACACTTGCCACTTCGAGTCCGTGGGCCGCGAGGTAAACCGCTGTTTGATAATGTCGTGAAATGCCGGGTTGAGTTCCACGCCATATGCTTCGCGAGCGCATGACGTTGCCGCGATCAACGTGCTGCCGGTGCCAACCATCGGATCGAATACGCGCTCACCCGGTTGTGTGAAGCGCTCGATAAATTGCGCGATCAATGGCTCGGGAAATTTTGCCGGATGCAACAATACGTTTTTCTCACGCGGCGGCGGTTTGACGATAAACCAGGCGCGCGGGTCAGACCGAGCCGCGCTATTTCCAACTGAGTTGAACGTTTGAATTTCAATCGCCCGGTTCGCCGGTAAGGCTGGCGGAACAATTAAAACATCGCGGCGAAAATTGAGGCAATAGACGGCGGTGTTACCGCTTTTCGCTTCATTGCCCGTGGGATCGCTTTTGGGTAATTCACTGTCGCCGATTTGGCAGCCGATTTTCTCATCCTTCATCGTGAGAAAATTGGCGACTTGTTTGCCAAAATCCCAGGCAATAGGAATATAATATTGGCCATTGTCCAGGTTGCGAATAAAAATGGTTAAATAGCTGTTCGGTTTCATCCGCGCGACGGTGGCTTGCAAATTTTGAAGCCAGCGGGCGGCCTGCCGATCATAACTTTCTCGGTCCGGAAAAAGTTTTTGCAAGTCAACCAACACGTAATCCAACTCCGGTTGGCTCTCCGTCTTACCGTTTGCTGGTGACGCATGATCGCGGGAATGCAAAAGCTGGTCGTTGAGCAGCACCGGTTCGCGCTCAAGCGTTTGTAGCACCGGTTGCAGGGCCTCGGCATTTTCGGGAAAAATTCCCACGCGCGAACGCCGTTGCAGCGCGGCCTCGCTGTCCGGCAGAAATTTTTTAGTAAAAAATAGGATAAATTCCGCCGGCGTTTCCACACTCAATAAAAACCAGCTTTTTTGGAATTGCAGCCAGCGCCGGCTGTCCAGGTCATTCATCCGGTTTTTCGGATCGGCTTCGGGAGAGGGCATATAAACATTTTTCGTTGCGGGTCGTTTTTCGTTGCAAGTTTTTTGAAACAAAATCGCCGCAATCAATATCACGATTTTTTTTGTCGGATGCAAATATTTTTGTTGCGGTTCTGTCATTAAAATTGCAAATTTTAATTTATGCGCGCCGAAGAAATAATCTGTCTGGCGATTTTGCCGGCGGAGGTGGAAGCCGGGTTGCGCTATGCTTTGCAATCGTTGCGCTACACCTTTGACCGGATGGGCTACAGAGACGATGCGGCGCAACGCTTGGCAAAAATTGCGCTCGGCAAAACCTGCGAGGCCACGCTGGTTCGCTTTCTGCGTCAGCACGCGATTCCGCATCTCAGCGCCGAAGGCGCGACGCCGCACACCGATCCGGATCGTTTCGATTTGCGCGTGCTCAATGAAATCGTCGATCTCAAAACGTTCAGTGTGCCGGATCAAGTGGCGCAACCGGATCGGCTGTTGAATTGCCTCGCGCTGGTGCCCAATCATCACCGGCAAGATCAATGGAGCAAACGCCAGCACTACGAGCGTTTTCTCTTCGGCTTTTTTAAAGGCAAGCTGCGGCTGCAATTTAAAAACGCCGAGAACCGGAAAGACCTTAGCCGCGAAGAGGTTGAATTGACCAGTGTGCCGGCAATATTTTATCTCGCCGCGGCCCCGACCATCGGCGAATGCGAAAAACAATTTCATATCGTACGGCATGGCACGGTTTGTCCGCAATACCCGAACGGCACGCGTATCGACAACATGGGCTGCCGTATCGGCGAGTTAACCTCGATGCAGAATTTTTTAACAAAGATGGAAAAGTTTCAACGGCGATGAGTCTGTTCGCGTAATGTTTGCTGGATAACGATTTTTACCTCTCAGATTGCACGAAAAACAGGGAAAGGTGACGACATGTCAGTTGCGGTTGGAGGAAAAACCATTCACAACCTGCCGGCGCGCGAAGGTTATGATCGCTGGTCAAAAACTTACGATCATACGCCGAATCCGGTTGTCAGCATGGATGATCGCTGCACGTTGATCGCATTGGCGCCAAAGGCCGGCGAGCGCATTCTGGATGCCGGTTGCGGTACCGGCCGGCATTTTGTAACGTTACGGCGCGCCGGCAGTAAAGTTTTCGGCGTCGATTTTTCAATCGGCATGTTGCGGGTGGCGCGCCGGCAGTTTCCGCAAGTGCCGGTGTTATTGGCGGATTTGCAACAGGCTTTGCCTTTCGCCAATAATTATTTTGATGCCGTGCTCTGCGCCCTCGTCGGCGAACATTTAGAACCGTTGCCGCGCGTGTTGCGCGAAATGCAGCGCGTGCTCCGCCCCGGCGGGCGCATTGTCTTCTCGGTGTACCATCCAGAAATGGCTGCCGCCGGCGTCGAAGCGAATTTTCGCGAGGTTGACGTGGAATTTCGCCTGGGCGCGTATCGCCACACCGTGAAGGATTATTTGCAAGCCATGCAAAACGCGGGCTTCGTCGATGTTCGCCAGCATGAATGGCGTGGCGATGAGCAGCTCGTGAAGCTTCTGCCCAAAGCCAAAAAATATTTGAACTTTCCGATTCTGTTGATTCTGCAAGGGAAAAAGTAATTTACAAAACGTCATCATCATAGGAAAAGTTGCATGCAAAAAATCGCCATTATTGCCGGCGACGGCATCGGCATCGACGTTACCATTGAAGCCGTGAAAGTGTTGCGTCGCGCCAATGCAAAATTTAATTTGAAACTGGAGCTGGCCGAATTTCCCTACGGCGCGGAGCATTATCTTAAAACCGGCGTCGGTTTGCCGCCCGGACAAATGGAGGAGTTTCGAAAACATTACGCCGCAGTTTATCTCGGTGCGCTCGGCGATCCCCGCATTCCCGACATGCGGCACGGCCGCGAGATTCTTTTAGGCATGCGCTTCGATCTCGATCTCTACATCAATCTGCGCCCGGAGAAATTAATGCATGAGCGCCTGTGTCCGTTAAAAGAAAAAACCGTGAAAGACGTGGATTTCGTCGTTTTTCGCGAAAATACCGAAGGCCCGTATGTCAATGCCGGCGGTATTCTGAAAAAAGGCACACCGGATGAAGTTGCCACACAGGAATCTTATTACACCCGCAAAGGCGTGGAACGTATCATCCGCGCTGCATTTGAATATGCGAAATCGCACGGCCGCACGCGCGTCACCATGTCCGATAAATCCAACGTGTTGCGTTACGGCCACGATCTCTGGCAGCGCGTGTTCGCCACCGTCGGCGAAGAGTATCCCGCCATCGAACAGGATCATTTTTTTGTTGATGCGCTGGTGATGAAAATGGTGAAGAATCCCGAGCACTTTCAAGTTGTGGTCACCGAGAACATGCTCGGCGATATCATCACCGATCTCGGCGCGATGTTGCAGGGCGGCCTCGGCATGGCTGGCTCCGGCAACATTCATCCCGGCCAAACCTCTTTATTTGAGCCGGTACACGGCTCCGCGCCGTACATGGCCGGAAAGAACAAAGCCAATCCTCTTGCCGCGATTTTAACCGTGGCGATGATGCTCGATTATCTCGGCCATCGCCACGCCGCCAATGCGGTGGAAACCGCCGTGCAAAAAGCCGTGGATGAAAATCAAGTCACCGGCGATATTGGTGGTAACTTGGGAACGCGCGAGTGTGGGGATTTCGTGGCAGGGCAAATTTAATGCGTCACGGTGGCAGTTGTTATGGTGTTGTGAAAGCGAATGGTTTTATTCTTGAGTTTAAAATACCGATATAATTTAAAATATGTAAAGCGTCCCCTTTGAAGTACGCTGAGTTTTTTGCCAAAGTTTAATTTATTTTGCCACGGACGGCATTTCTACCTATGGATTATTCCAACCCAATCGCAGATACCTCTGCGATTCAATCACCATCTGCTCCAAGTCACTCGGCAATTTATCATAACCAGAAGCGTTTGTCATCGTCGCATATTGTGGCGGCCATGAAGATTTCTGTTTATGAAGCCTTTCCGGCGCAAATTTTTGTGACGCTGACCGGCGGGGTTTTTTTGCCGGCTTTTGCGCTCACCCTTGGTGCGAACAACCTTTATATCGGCGCGCTCGCCGCGATTCCCTTCTTTGCCAACCTGTTTCAGTTGGTCGGCGCCTATTTTGTCGAAAATCATTTTGATCGTAAACGTCTTTGCGTTGTGTCTTCCAGTTTGTCGCGAGTGCTGTGGGCGCCGGCGATTATTCTGACGCTGCTGGTAT
The DNA here is from genome assembly GCA_964447935.1 of uncultured Cytophagia bacterium. Classification (GTDB taxonomy): domain Bacteria; phylum Zhuqueibacterota; class Zhuqueibacteria; order Zhuqueibacterales; family Zhuqueibacteraceae; genus Zhuqueibacter. The sequence continues at coordinate 4,633 of CAYUVM010000213.1, forward strand.
TTGCGCAAAACGCCACAATCATGCGTGGCGTTTTGTTGGTGTTGTTGATTCTGGTTTATGCTCTGCTCGCGCTTTCCGGAGTAGCTTGGCTGTCGTGGATGATGGACGTGGTTCCGGAGGGGATACGCGGGCGCTATTACGGTTTGCGCAACTCGGTCGTGAGCGTCGCCACGGTCCTAACCACGTTTGCCGGCGGCTGGTTTCTCGATCAACAGCACGGCAGCCGTATGGCATTTGGTATGCTGTTTACCGTGGCTTCGCTTGCCGGCGTTATTTGTATGATGCTGTTGATTAAACAACCGGCGCCGCCAAAACATTTTTTGCCTCGCCACGAAAACTTTTTGCGTCTCTACCGTGAACCGTTTCAGCAGCCGAACTTTCGTCGCCTGGTGCGATTCTCACTGTTATGGCAATTTGCTTTTAGTTTTGCCTCGCCGTTTTTTGTCGTCTACCTGTTGACCGAGTTGGAAGTCGGTTATGCACTCGCCGCTTTTTATACGGTGATTCACGCCGGCTTTGAGTTTCTCGGCATGCGGGTTTGGGGGCATGTTTCCGACCGCACCGGCAACAAACCGGTGATCACGATTGCCGCCGTCGTTTACGGTGTGCTGCCGTGGATTTGGCTGCTGACCTTTAAAAATGCATTCAGTTATTATTTCATGATTCCCTTGCTGCACATCGCCGGTGGATTTTTCTGGGCGGCTTATAATTTGTGTTCGATCAATCTAATGTTCCGGCTCGCGTCGCGCGAACGCAATTCGATTTATTTCGGCGCCTGGGCCGCGTGCAACGGCTTGGCGGCCTGCGCCGGTTCGCTGCTCGGCGGCGCGCTCGGACGCTGGTCGGCACTACACCACGTAGATATAATGCTGTTCTCTATGGCCGGGCTAAAAATCGTTTTTCTTTTAACCGGCGCGCTCCGTTTTGCCGCCCTGTGGTTTTTGCGCCCGATCAAAGAAACGCCAGGCCTGCGCACGCGTCAGGCGCTTGAGCTTTTGCGCCAGGCGCGTAACTGGCGGATGCTGGTGAAAGAAAATGCCGCCGCATCTGCAAATTTGGAAGAAGAAAAATTTTGGCCGTTGTTTCGCCGGAAGAAAGTTGCTGGCATTTGCCGATGACCTGAGACAGTAAATAGTCAACTGCAAAGAAGCTGTCATTCCGCAGAAATCTTTTTCATTGCAAGCACGGTGCTTGTTCCCCAAAGGATGCTTCCAGAATGGCATATTGAAAGAGGCGGATTGCTTCTCTGTTCACCTTAGCGTAGAATTGCATCCCGTGATGACCTATCTCGCCCTCGCGATTTTTGCGCTCACTTATATTGTCATCGCTTCGCAAAAAATCCCCTTTTTGCATCTCGACCGCCCGAGCGGAGCCTTGGCCGGCGCGGTGTTGATGGTTATCGGCGGTGTGCTCACGCTCGACGAAGCGTATCAGGCGATCAACTATGACACCATCACCCTATTGCTCGGCATGATGATTCTCGTCGGTTATCTTCGCCTCGCCAGATTTTTTCGCTACCTCACTTATTTGCTGTTGAGCCGCTTGCACACGGGAACGCAACTGCTGGCCGGTGTTATCGTTGCCAGTGGTTTGCTGTCGGCCATTTTTGTCAATGATACGATTTGCCTGATGATGACGCCGCTCGTCGTACAGCTTTGCAAAGAAACGCAGCTGGATTTAACGCCGTTTCTCATTGCGCTCGCCACCTCGTCCAATATTGGCAGTGTGATGACCCTCGTCGGCAATCCCCAGAATATGCTGGTAGGAATATATTCCGGTTGGAGCTATGGCGGCTTTTTCCTGCGCTTGCTGCCCATTGGGCTGTTGGGCCTGTTATTAAATTTTGTTCTAATTTATTTCGTTTTCAAAAAGAATCTGGCCGGCAAAACGTGGGGCCAATCGCATTTAGCCGCCCCTCGCGTCGATGTACGGCTGATGCGCAAAGGATTGCTGGTTTTGGTTGGTGCGATGCTGGGGTTTATATTTTCCGCTCAATTGGCGCTGGTCTCCATCGCCGCCGGTACCGCAATTATTCTTGTGGCGCGCAAACCTCCCACCCGCGCCTTTGCATACATCGACTGGGAATTGTTGCTGTTTTTTTGCGGTCTTTTTATCGTTGTTGCCGGCATTAACAAAGTCGGTATTGTTGAAAAAATGTTTGTCCCGATGAAAGCTTGGTTCGGCGTTTCGATCTGGCAGCAACTGGGTGTCTTTTCAGCCGTCTCGATTTTGTTCTCGAATCTCGTTTCCAATGTGCCGTTCGTTCTTATTGCCGCGCATTGGATTGACGCCTTTGCTGAACCCCAAACCATGTGGCTGACATTGGCCATGGCCAGCACGTTCGCGGGCAACTTCACCATCGTCGGCTCCGTCGCCAATATGATCGTGATGGAACTCTCGCGTGAACATGCACGCCTGCCGTTTTGGACGTTTTTTAAAATCGGCGCGCCGCTGACGTTGTTATCGACTCTGCTCGGCATTATCATTTTAGGAATTTATTCCTTGAGGCTTGATCCTTAATGCGTAATGCTGAATGTACGCTGAGCCTCAAGCGCCAAGCAACCCAACAGCCAGAAAATCATTGCTTTTTTAAAAAAAAAATGACAGATTTTAGCTCAACTTAGAACTGCAACTTGGAGAGATGAGAGTTTATGAACAGGCTACACGCGGAGCGTACCCAAGCCCTGCTCCAGCTTGTCCGTAGCGTTGGACAGGAGCATGTTTTACGCCACTGGGAAACGTTAACCGAAAAATCGAGGCACGCGCTTTTAAAGCAATTGGCTTCAATTGATTTTCCTTTGCTGGCGCGGTTGTATCTCTACTATA
>CAYUVM010000214.1:0-7434 GCA_964447935.1 uncultured Cytophagia bacterium
CGCTATGCGAATCATCCTCTTCATGTTGATGATAACTGGGTTCGCCGGTTGGGATGAATTATGGTGTTCCGGCCTGCTGAATCAACATCAGCCGCACCCGGGCAAGACCAGCTTTAAAGCAATGGCCAGCAGCCACTTTAAAAGCCGCCGTCTGCACGCTCACGGCAAACCTGCATCCAGCCTCACCAGCTCCGAGCACTCGACCACTCCGGTAAACTCCTTTGCAACTTTAAAAAATTACCTCCAACAGCTCACCGATAGTTTACACGCGGAAATCGGCGTCGCCTTTCGCGATCTCGAAACCGGCCAAGAGTTTTTCTTTAATGAAAAACGCCTGATGCATGCCGCGAGTACCATGAAAGTGCCGGTGATGATCGAAGTCTTTCGGCAGGCCGAGCGTGGCAACGCGCCCAAATTTCACCTCGATGATTCATTGCTGATCAAAAATGAATTTAAAAGCATCGTTGATGGCTCGCCGTACAGTTTGGACGTGAGTGATGACAGCGACACGACCATCTATCGCGCGCTCGGCACCAGATTGCCGATTCGCCGGCTCGTTGAGGGCATGATCACGGTGAGCAGTAATTTGGCGACCAACATTCTCATCGAACTGGTGGGCGCCGAAAATGTCATGGCTACTTTGCGGGAATTGGGGGCCCAAAATATGCAAGTTCGGCGCGGGGTGGAAGACGACAAAGCTTATCAGCGCGGCTTGAATAATCAAACCGACGCGTTTGACCTAATGTTGGCGCTGCAGGCCATCGCCGAAAAGCGCGCGGCTTCCGCAACCGCTTGTGATTCGATGCTGGCCATTTTGCAACGTCAAAAATTTCGCCATGGCATTCCCGCCGGTTTGCCGAAAGGAACTGTGGTCGCCAACAAAACCGGTTGGATTACGGGCATTTCCCACGATGCAGCCATCGTGTTTCCGGCGAAAATCAGTTCACCGAGCCAAACCCGCCGGCCTTATGTGCTGGTGATTTTAACCAAAGGCCTTCAGGAAGAAAAAACGGCTCACCACGTCATTGCGGCCATTTCCCGCAAAATTTATTTGAGCCTGAAGTAAACGGCAGAAAACGCCACTTCAAAGGGATGAGTTTATTTTTTAGTAAAAACATGGCCACCCGCTTCATACGCATCGGAGCGTGGCTGGTGATTACATTGGCATCACCGATGCTTTTCGCGCAGTTTTTGCAAATTCGCAATTACAGCACGAACACCGGCCTGCCCCAGAGTGAAGTGGTTTCGATCTACCAGGATCGCGCGGGCTACATGTGGTTTGGCACGTATGAAAGTGGCCTGGTTCGTTACGATGGCCACTCGTTCGTACGTCCGACGCTGCCAGATAGCCTGATTAACTGCGCAGTCAATGCCATTCTGCAAGATTCACAGAATACGCTGTGGCTGGGCACGGACAAAGGTTTAATTGGCCTCAAATACGACTCCGCCCTCAACGATACGACCTGCCAGGTTTATACTGTTGCGAATGGCCTCCCGAACAATTACGTCACGAGTATTCTCGCCGATAGTACCGGTGCATTGTGGATTGGAACGCGTGGCGGTATCGGTTATTTTATCGGTACCGATCTCGTTCAAAAAAATACTTCTCGTGGGCCGCTCAATAATTTTATCAACCAACTCGCGCTCGCGCCGGACGGCAGCGTATGGGCCGGCACACGCGAAGGCGTAAATGTCTGGCGCAACGATCATCAGCTTGAAACGCTGACGGTCGCTGACGGCCTCGCCAGCAATGTGGTGCAAGCCTTATGGGGTGAACGCAATGGCGTTATGTGGATTGGCACGGCCGCCGGCTTAACGCGCATCCAGACGCAACCCATGCGAACTTATAAAAATTTCACCGCACTGAGTAACGCCAACATCAGTTCGCTGGTGCAAGATCACGCCGGCCAGCTTTGGGTGGGCAAAGCTGATGGTTTAACGCAACTCGATCCGGCCTTTTTCCAAGAGGCGGCCGGTATGGCAAAAGATTATTTGGCGGTGAACGGTTCAACCCAACCAAAAGCTTTTCGCCATGTTGACCGACGCCAAGGCGTGGCGGTTGATCAAATCGCGGCGCTGCACATTGATTACGAAAATAATTTGTGGATTGGAACCTGGGGCGGCGGCGTGTACAAACTGTTCGGCAATTATATCGACAATTATTTAACCGCTAACGGCCTGCCGGTCGCAACCGTGTACAGTTTCTTTGAAGATCGCCGCAGCCGGATGTGGATCGGCACCAATGGCGGCGGCCTCGCAATTGTCGAAGGCGACTCACTCATCATTCGTGACACGCGCCACGGTTTGCCGCATAACCTCGTGCGCGCCTTTGACCGCGAACCTTCGGGTGCCGTTTGGATTGGCACGCAACAGGGCGCCGTACGTCTCGCCTCGGAAGCACACATCGACGACCTGCGGCGCGGCCAAATTTTCACCAGGCAAAACGGCTTGCCGGCGGATCGGATTAATGATGTGCATTGTGCCGCGAACGGCGAAGTCTGGCTCGCCACCGGCAGCGGGGGAGCAGCATGTTATGCCGGCGGAAAATTCACCGTGTTAAATCGCGAGCAGGGTTTGCCGAGTGATAACGTTCGCACGATTCATCGTGACCGCGGCGGGCGGCTTTGGGTCGCCACGCTCGAGGGTTTGTTTCTAAAAGATGGCGAGACGAAAAGAGTTTTTCGCCGCAATGTAGACGGGTTTCCGGCTGATGAGGTGTATTGTATTTTTGAAGACCAGCGCGGGCGGCTTTGGTTTGGGACACGGCGCGGCGGGGTGGCACTTTATGATGACGAAAAATTTTTTACGTTCACCAGCGTCAACGGCCTGGCCCATGATATCGTTTATTTTATCAGCGAAGATCATCATGAACGGTTGTGGTTCGGCACCAATTCCGGCATTGATGGTTTTGAGACCGCCGCCCTGGTTGAGTTTCTCAAAAAGCCCGCCACCACGCCGGAAAAACACCAGCCGTTTTTTCATCTCAGCGCCATCAATGGCCTGGCAGATAACGAATGCAATGTGCGCGCCGTTTGGTGTGATCGTCAAGGCCATCTGTGGTTTGGCACCGCTTCCGGCGCCACAAAGTTTTATCCGGAACATTTGCCGGCAGTCACTCCGCCGCCCCGCATGCATATTTCCAGTATCGAAGCCGACGGCCGCTTTTATCCATCGGCGCAGGCGCTGCAATTGCAAGCGAAAAACGCGGTCACGTTTCACTTTCGCACTTTGTCTTTCCTCAACGAAGGTTTCAACCGGACTCAATATTCCTTAAATGGTTTCGACCCCAGTTGGCTTAATGCCACTGGCGGAACGCCGGTGCGTTATACCAATCTGCCGCCCGGAGATTATACCCTGCAACTGCGCGGCACGAATGCATTGGGTTTTTCTTCTACGGAGATCGCTGCGCTTCAGGTCAAAATTTTACCGCCGTTTTATCGTTCGCCGTGGTTTATCACCGGCGCTTTGCTGCTGATTGGCGGGCTGGTTTACAGCGGGCATCGTTGGCGGCTGCGGCAAATCGAAAAACGCAACTCGGCGTTGGAGCAGGTTGTCGACGAAAAAACGCGCGGCCTTACCGAGATGAACGAGTTCCTCGCAAACATCAAAGATTCTTTGCCGGTGGGATTGCTGGTGGTGAATGAACGGCGTTTTGTGGTGGAGGCGAATCAAACCGGCGCCGCGTTATTCGGATATCGCATAGAAGAGTTGAGTGGCTCGGAGATTCATAACTTGCTCGCCAGTGAAACGATGACGCGCGACATGCTCTGGGCGGCGCTGCGTGAAGAAAAGCGCGTGCGCCAGCCGAACAACGGCCATCTCGAAGCGGTGATGAGTCCGGGCGGCATTGAGATTGACGGTTTGCAGCACAACGGCAAAAAATTCCCCTGCCGGGTTCACGCCTGCAACGTCGAAGACGAACACGGCGCCCTGCGCTACGTGATCCTGACCTGCGAGGATGTGAGCGAACGGCAACAACTCGAGCAAAACCTGATGGAAAATCAAAAGCAGCTTGCATTGCTGGATTTGCTCGGCGGCATGGGTGATATTTTAAACAACAAGTTGGCCGGGATTCAGGGTTACCTCGATTTGCTGAAAAATGCGCTGACAAAAAACGTGGCGCGCCGCGAAGATTCTGGCCAAATTACGCCGGTCAATCCGCTCGAAGTCATCACTTGGGCTCACGGCTCGGCCAGTGAGATGAATGCGATTCTCCGGCAACTGATTGAATTTGGCACGTATCTCGCCCGCGTGCAGGCCGCACCGCTGGACTTGCGCGAAGTTCTCCGCGTGTTAGTGCGCCGATGGAATAAGATTCTCGTTCTCAAACTTCCGGATATGCCGATGCCGCTGTGGATCAATGCCGTTCCTAAAATTAAATCCGGTTTGGACGAAGCCTTGCGCAACTCGCGAGAAGCCGAGGCCACGGAAGTCGTCGTTCATCTTGAACAAATGGATGACCAGGCTCGCATCCGCCTTATTTTAACTGATAATGGCCGCGGCATCAGCCCCGAACTGATTAGCAAAGTATTCCTGCCGTTTTTTAAAACCAAAGCCACCGCCCATCCCGGGCTGGGCTTGTGGAAACTTCGCCAACTGGTTCAACAAAGCGGTGGTTCGGTTGAAATCAATTTCGTTCCGCGCGGGGGCACCCAACTGGTCATCATATTACCGCTCGCCACACCGGAACAAATTTCCAAGCAGCTTGAAGAAAACCCGCTGTTGCCCGCCAACAATTAAACGGCCCCGCTTTGTTATTTTTCTGTGCCTGGAAATTCTCGCGCTCGGCACGCAGTTGTCTTATAGACTATAAATGGAAAAGGCAATCCACTGGCATGGATCGCCTTTTCCTTAGGTCACGCGGGAGGTTCTATATACTTCACATGGCGCCAGCCAAAACCGGTGCCATGCTTTTTTCGTGTTATTGTCTTTCGATATATTAGACGGCACTCCCTCAAAAAAGGTTGCATGCTTTTTTGAATTTTTTTCTACTTTTTTGCAACTTTTAATCATCACAAATTTAACCACAACCGAATCGGGTTTTCCATTTGCATTCCTGGTCAAATTTTTTATATTAACAAGACCTTGTTGAAAGTATATTGAATCGGCATATACCCCATTTGGGTTATGCAAAATTTTTCTCAATCCGCAAAATTTTTATCCGATGCGTTTACCCGAGTTGCATGATATTCTGTTTGTTTACGATACCCTCAGACAGGGACAGCAACGGCAAAGTTTTCTTTCCGAGGGCAAAAGCCGGTTTCTTGGCAAGGCGACAACCACGGGTGAATTGTATACGATTGGCGATTTCCCCGGGCTGGTTATCGAAACGTCGCCGTGCACAGAAGGACAGACGGGCGCAAATCAAGTCAACGGCGATTTATTTGAAATTTTTGATCCCCCGACTTTTTTTGCCACCCTGGATGTTATTGCCGGCTACTGGCCCGAGCAAACGGAACGCAGCTTGTTTGTGCGACGGTTGATCTCCGTGCAAACCGAGGCCGGCTCGACCAAAGCTTGGGCATACATTTTAAATCTACCGGCTAACGACTTGCCACGCTACAATCCTGCGCCGGCAACCTTGCCTTTGAAAAATGTTTAAAACTCGGCGGTTGCTATTTAAAAAATACGCCTTGCGTTTCAAACACCGGCGTGGGTACGCCACAATCAAAAATTAAGCGCGCACCGAAATAGCGCTTGCATTGAATTAAATATTTTTCTGTGCGTCAAAAATCTTTGTTTATTTTTTTGCCCAGATTTGACTTTGTAACAAACTCATCATGTTCGATTCCTTTTTACAAGGCGATCCCACTGCATTCGCCCTCGATGCGACCGCGGCGGTGACGATTCTCAGCATCACGGCCTTTCTTTCGCTGTTTGCGACGGCGCTCGCCGAACGGGCTTACCGGTTGCAAAGCCTGGCCGTGCTCGCCGGCTTATCCACCACCATGTTTCTCGTGACCATTTTTTTGTTGGTGACGATCGGGCACGCAGTGCTTGGTTTAATCTGGGTGCAAAAGTTTTTCAGCGGCGAACTCTTTTTTTATCTCTTCTGTCTTGGCTTCAGCGGGTTATGGTTTGTCGCCGCCATTTCGCCGTCTCGCCTCATCGAGCCGCCGCAATCACGCCGTATTTTCTGGCGTTGGCACCTGGCGTTTTGGGGTATCATCGCGCTCATCGTCTTCTTCGGCGCCGGTGAAGGTTACAATCTGTTTCACGTTCGCTTGCACGAAGCGGTGCGGCAAATTCTGGCCGGCATTGCGGCGGGAATTTTTGTAATCGCCGCCGGCATTGTGGCTTACCGCCTCTGGCACGAACGCGCCGCCCTCTGGTTTTGGCTGGCGCTGGCCTCGCTGGTTTTTGCCGCCGGGGTGTCTATTTTTTATTTTGCCCCGCGCTTGCCTTTGCTGGCGTACGCTACGTTTGGCGTTGCCGCATTTTTAGTGATCACGGCATTATTTTCCGACCATCTGCGCTTTCTGCGCTTGGAATCCGAGTTGCGCCAGGGCTTGCTGGAAAACACGCTTAAATTAGAAGAGGCCAACCGCCGTCAAACCGCCATTCTTGAATTTACCCGCGAAGCCGTGCTGCATTTTGATCGCGATGAACGCGTTCTCTATATTAATCCGGAATTTTTGCAGTTTATCAACACCATGCGGCCGCCCGGCAATATCAACGAAGTAAAACTCGCGCCCTCTGACCAGAAAGAATTGGCCGTCACTCTTGAGGCAGCAAAAGCACTCGGGCAAAAATTCTCCACGTTATTACCGCGCGAGCTTTATGAAAAACTGCTGCCCTCGGCGCAGGAAGCCCGGCGCGGCCGGCCGTCGTTGGTGGAATTGCGTTATTTCAACGGCAAGGAAGAAGTTTTCTTGCAGGTTTTTGCGGCGCCGTTGCAGGATAAATATGAAAAAAATTCCGGCGTTCATCTCGGCTTGCTGGATTTGACCAAACGCCATCTCGCGGCGCGCTCGCTGGAGGATATCGTTGTCGAAAAAACCAACGATCTGCGTATTTTCCAGCAATGCGTCGAAAGCGCGCTCGACGCCATTGTCATTACCGATCTGGAAAATAAAATTCTTTATGTCAACGAGGCGTTCGAGCGCCTCACCGGTTTTGCGCGCAGCGAAACTCTGGGGCGCACGCCGCAAATTTATCGCGACGAACCGGACTCCGGGCGCTGGGGTGAAATCAATCGGCGTTTAGCGCAACACAAATCCTGGCGCGGTGAAATTACTAGCCGCCGCAAAGATGGCGGCGAGTTTGTTAGTGATCTTTCCGTCATTCCCGTTACCGACACCGGCGAAAAAATTATTCGCTATCTGTGGATTGAGCGCGACGTGACCACGCGCAAAGATCTCGAAGAAAAGTTGCGCCTACAGGCTGAAGAACTGGAGGCGCGCTCGGCGGAAGTGGCGCGCATTAAACAAAATC
>CAYUVM010000215.1:0-7406 GCA_964447935.1 uncultured Cytophagia bacterium
CAAAGAGCGTGAAATAATCCGCGTCGGCGCTGCGCACGCGCGGGTTGGTGCTCGGCGGAAAATCAATGTCGGAAAATTCATACACCAGCGGATTCATTTCCAGCGTGAAATTCTCAAACGCGAATGTTTGCGAATAATCCAACTCAGCCTGCGCATTCGGCGAGGGCGGATCACCGTCGAAAATGCTCGCGCAAATGTCGGTGTTCTGCGCGGCCAAGCCGAGATCGATGGTATCGGTTGCCGAGCACATCGCAAACAGAAAACCACCGCGCGCCACGTAGTCTTTAATCGCCCGCGCCACCGCGCGTTTCAACTCGGAGACTTTGTTGAATCCAGATTTTTTCGCCATCTCTTCATTCTTCGCGACTTCTTCCTGATACCACGGCGTCGCGTTGAAGCTTGCATAAAATCGCCCGTACTGTCCGGTGAAATCTTCGTGATGCAAATGCAGCCAATCATATTTCTCCAATTCACCGGCCAGCACCTCTTCATCCCAAATAGTTTTGTAGGGAATTTCCGCGTAAGTCAAGGCCAGCGTCACCGCATCGTCCCACACCTGTTTATTCTGCGGCGTGTAAATGCCAATCTCCGGCGCTTTTTCCAGCATCACGACTTCCATGTTGCCCGCTTCAATATCGGCATACATCTGCGCCAGTTCGCTGCCGCCGACGGTTGAAAACGCCACACCGCGCACGCGGCACTCGCGCTCGATTTCCGCTTGATCATCCAATAGAAACGAGCCGCTGCGATAATTGAGCAGCCACTCGACATTCACGCCGTGATCCAGCGCCCAATACGCCACGCCATAGGCCTTGAGATGATCGGTTTGTTTCAGGTCCATCGGGATGAACAGTTTCTGGCCCTGCGCCGAGGAAACGAAGCTCCCGCTCACGCCGATGGTCACTACAAAAAAAATGAAACGACGCATGAATGCTTAGCTCCAAATTGATAAAAATCCATTTCACGCGCATACTCTTTCTCATGCGCATGTGCGCTTTGCAAAATCTAAAAAAGAGCAAGCGAAGGCGTATGAGAAAGAGTGTCACGACGACTTGTTCTTCTCCGCCAGCTCGCGCGCCCGCCGCCGCGCTTCTTCCAAAAATAAACTTTGCGGATAATCTTTCAACAGTTGTTCATACAGTGACTGCGCCTGCCGCAAATCACGCAAGCCGAATTCGTGCACTTCCGCCAAGCGCAACAGCGCGCGATCGCCGACGACGCTTGCGGGATGGTCGCTGAGAATTTTTCGGAAGCGCGTGAGGGCAAAATCAAAGCGTTGCTGTCCCGCATACAAATTTCCGAGACTGAACAATGCTTGCGGCGAAATGTTGGACTCCGGAAAATATCTGAGTAAATTCTCGAGCGTGTCCACTGCGGCGGCCGTTTGATTCTGTACAGTCGCATATTCCGCGCGCGCGAAGCTCAATAACGCGTCCGCGGAATCCGCCATGTTCGCATCCAGCAGCAGCAAAAGCTCCAGCGCGTCATTGACCATGCTCTCGGCTTCGTTCTCCGTTCGTTCCGACTTAAGAATTGATTCCAATAAGCTTTTGGTCGCGCTAAAACGCCCCTGAAAAAACGCCAAGCGCGCTTCGCGGTAATTGACTTTATCAACAATAAGTTGATTGTTGCGTCCCAGTTGCCGCGCTTTTTCGTACCACGTAGTTGCCTGCTTTTCATCGCCGAGCGCGAGGTAACAATCACCGAGACGAAACAGCGCTTCCAGCCGCTCGTTGCCGCCGGCTTGGGCGAAACGGTCATTGAGCTGCTGATAAATCGTGATCGCGCTTTTCACGTCGTGCAAATTTTCAAAAAGAATTTCGCCCTGTGCCAGCAAGCCGCGCAGCGCCCACGGGTTGCGATTGCCGGGAGATTTTTCGATCACGCCGGCAAAGGCGGTTTGCGCTTCGGCGTATTTGCCCTGTCCCTGCAAGCTTTGACCCAGCCCGAATTGCGCCGGCAAAGCGTACGGCGAATTGGGCAGCTCGCGCAAAATAATTTGATAGGCCTGTTCCGCGAAAGCAAACGCGCCGGCGGTGCGCGCCTGTTCGGCAAAAGAAAAAATCTCGCTGCCGACATTCGCTTTATCCGCGGCGCTGCTCAGCCGTTCCAGTGTTTGGTACGCTTGCAGCGAACGGCCGTATTCTTTTCCCTGCATGAAAATTCCGGCCAGCAAACGCTGCAAAGACGCGGCTTGCGAAGATTGCGGCAACGCCGCTTCAATGGCCTTCGCCACCGCGTCGAGAGTCTTCGCATCGTCGCGCGTCAGTTCATTCATTTTGCTCTGCACGAATGGAAACTGCCGTGGATTCGCTTCAAGAAAACGCAGATATTCCACGGTCGCGGCGGCGTAATTCACGCGCACCGCGTAAAGATTCGCCAACTCCAACACGAACAGCGACGGATTGCGCAACTGCTGCCGCGCTTCAACATACATTTGCATCGCTTCATCATACGCGCGATTTTCCACGAGTGCATTGGCGACTAAAGCATAGGTGCCGGGCTGCGGATATTTTTGCAGCAGTTCTTTCCACATCGCCTGCGCTTTTGCTGCCTGTCCGCGCTTGAATTCGATATCGCCGAGATCAACGCGTGCATTGAGATCATCCAGCACTTGCAAGCGGCGATTGATGGCGGCGGTCAAATCGTCATAGCGGCGCAATTGCACCAACATGCGCTTGAGGCCGAAATAATAATTGCCGTTGCGCGGATCGGCATTAAAAAGATTTTGATAAATCTCCGCGGCGCGGTCGACTTGCCCCATCCGCTCGAAGTCCTGCGCCAAACGCAACTGTTGCGCACTTTGCTGCGGGGTTTGGGCAAATCCAATCGATAGCGTAATTAAAAAACAGAATAAGTTTGTCCAGCGACGACTTAACGTTTGCATTCGGCACCTTGATTTACGAGAATGTCACCCCAGCGAAGTCGAAGGGTGAGTCATGGTTCGACTCCGCTCACCATGACAACAGTGTACTAATTTTCCTTTTTATCGCTTTGCTGTTGCCCCTTCGTCAGCGCATCAAAATATCTCTGAATCAAATCCTTGTAATCGCGCGTGTAGTCTTCCCGCATGGCGCGGAGCAAGTCTTCGTACAAGGCGTTTTTCTTTGCACCGAGATCGGCGGGCAGGCTGCCGGGATCGAGGCCGCGATAGTTCTTGCCGGTTTGCGCCTCGCGCTCTTTGCTGTAATCGCGCTCGCGCATCGAGCGTTGCGCATCGAGCAGGCGCGAGAGAATTTGCTGCTGCCGCTCGATGGTCGGGCGGCCGGCCTGATTCTGCTGCAAATTTTTCACTACGTCTTCCATGTCTTTCGCCGTCTGATCGAGCCGCCCGAGAATTTCGCCCTTCTGGCCGAACTCTTTCATAAGCTGCTCGAGACTTTTTTTCACCGCGGCTTGTTCCGCCGCCAAACGCGCCATCGCGGCCTGCCGCTGCATCGCCTCCATGCCTTGCTCGCCCAACCCCTGCGTTTGTTGATTGATGCCTTCCTGCTGTCCTGACATCCCCATCATGCGCTGCATGAATTGCTCCATGCTCATGCCCATCGACATGCCGCTGCCTTGTTGCATCGATTGCCGCAAGCCCGCCACCGCTTGATCGAGGCCCTGCATCGCCTGCCCCTGTTTTTCGCCGGCGGCCTGGCCGTTGCGCTGCTCCATTTCATTGAGCGCCGCCTGCATCTCGTTCATCGCCTTGCCCATCGCCCGCGCAATGTCCGGCGTCACCGCAAAACTTTTTTGCGACAGTTGATAAAGCTGCTCGCCGACGCGTTGCAGGCCCGACATCAATTCCTGCTGGCGATCGGCGTTTTGATTGAACTGCGGCGAATTCGCATTCAACCCCGCAGACTGTTTCATCAACTGTTCCTGCTGTTTGGAAAGCTGCAGCAAATCCGTCGAGCTGCGCTGCAGCGCCTGCATGGCCTCGCGGCGCTGATTGCTGCTCATTTGTTTCTGCGCGCCCTGCAAAGATTGCTGCATCTGCTGCAACGTGCTCGCAATTTTCTGGCCGCTCTGCTGCGCCTGCGACATGCTGCCCTGCTGCATCTGATTCGCCATTTGCTGCATCTCGTTCGCGAGATCGGGTGATTGCATCATCTGCGACGCTGCTTCGATTTTCTCGGATGCCCCCTGTTGCTGCAACTCTTGCATAGTTTTCTTTAAATCGCCCAGCGAATTTTCCAGCGATTGCGCATCGGGCTTCATGCCCGCTTCCTTATCGGCTAATTCATCGCGCTTATCCGCCGCCGGATTTTTCGCTGCTTCTTTATTAACGTCTTGTTGGCGCTCCAGCAAATCTTCCGTTTTTTTGATCGCCTCGTCCAACTTTTGCTCGGCCTGCACCTGCTTCAATAAATTGATCGTGCGCTCGAGGCTTTTCAGAAACTCTTCCTGTGAAAATTGGAAATTCTTCATCGCCTCCTGCATTTTCTCCGGATCGACATTCTGCATGGCCTTCTGCATTTCCTCGAGCGCTTTTTGCAGCTCCGGCGATTTCATTTCCTGCAAGAGATTTTGCAGCTCCTGATATTTTTCGAGCGTCTGCGGGCTGAGCAGGTCGTTGCGCTCCATCGTATCGACCATTTCCTGCATCTTCTCCTGCAGCTTCTGCATTTCCTCCTGCATCTTCTGCGTCGCGCCCGCGCCTTCGCTGAGTTTTTGTTTTTGTTCCCAATTGAGATTGGGGTCTTTCTTCATCTCCTGCGCGAGCTGGTCGATTTCCTCTTTCGTTTTTTTCGCCTGCTCGTACATCTTTTGCAAATCCTGTGAAGCCTCTTCCTGTGCGCCGGCGATTTCCTGATACATTTCATACATCGACGGGAAGCGCAAATGGAAAACCTGACTGCGCCCCGACTTTGGCCCGCCGATCACGTCGTTGTCGAAAACTTCGGCGTAATAACGCACCACGTCTTCCGGCTGCAGATCAAGTTGCGCTACGTCCCAAATCGGCTGCTCACGAAACGCACGGCTATTTTTATTGGCAATGGTTAACGGCATCGTCGTGGCCTTGCCCTCCGGCGCGCCAGCGACGAGAATTTCGTAAACAATTTGCAATTTCGAAAAGCCGTAATCATCCTCGCCTTCGATCACCAGCGGCATGCGCATGCTCTCATCGAGATCCATGTCGCGGCCGGGAAAAGTAATTTGCACCGCCGGCGCTTGGTCGGTTTCCAATTCGAGGCGGTATTGAATTGCATCGGAGTTGATCAAGCCCTTTTCATCTTTCAAGCCGAATTGATACGTGCCTTGCCGGCGCACGGTAAATTCGCCGCGAAAATCATCGCCGCTGCTGGAGAGCGGCGTCACCTCGCCAGTGCTGAACAGCAGATTCGCCTGCGCCACCGGTTTGTTCGGCGTCATGCGCACGCTCACCGTCGAGCCGGGCAGCGCGAGAATATCGCCGACGTTTTCATCCAACTCGAGCGTGGGCCGTCCGGTGTAGTTGGGAAATTTCACCGTCGCGCGCAGCGAGCGCACCAGCGGCGGCTCGACAACGGTGACGTTAAACCAGCGGCTGTTCTCGTTGCCGAGATGCACGCGATACGAAAACGATTCGCGAATATTTTCAATCGTGTGTGTAAACTGCGCACCAATTCCGGCGAGGCCGCGATTCATTTTCGCCTGCTCGGTGGCGCGGCCATCGGTTTGCCGCCATTCGACGTTGGCGTCATCGGCAGTCGGGCGATTCACCGCGGCGTTGATGCGAAAATTCTGGCCTTTGATGATTTCCGCGTCACCGGGCGTGACTTCGAATTGCAACGCCAGCGCGGCCGGCGTGCGATGCGGCGCGAGCAAAATACTGGCGCCCTGCGACATGAAATTCGGCGCGAGACTCCAAATCAAAAATGCCGCGACCAATGCCCCGCCGGCAAACAGCAAGTGCTTTCGCGGCGTGCGCCGGTCAATGACTTGCGAAAAAATAATCGGCTCGACGTCTTGATACGCGTTGTGCAGCGCCGTGCCCGCGAGCGAGCGCGTGATCTCGCCGTTTTGCGTGTTCTGCGATGTTTCATGATAAACTTGCAGCGCATTCGCAAAGCGATCTTTGACTTCCGGATGCGACTTGCCGACGCGCAACGCGAGGTCGATTTCATTGGGCGAATCGGGATGGCGCCACCACGTGAGCGGCGCGCGCAAAACAAATCGTGCCAATATAAAAAGGAAGCCCAGCAATCCCACGCCAGTGAGCAGCCAGCGCATACCGGAATTCGGCGCCGCCCAATTTGCCAGCACCGGCAGCACGACGCCGAGCGCGGACGCGAGCATCAAAAATATTCCCACTGCGGCCAGCCATCTGTGCAAACGATCTTGGCGACGGAGATTCCGCAGGCGGGCGAGAAGTTGTTCGTAGATTTGTTCGGGAGGCATTTTATTTCAAAGTTATCAAATGCTTTCATGAAACCTCAGTGGATTCACCAATTGTTTAGTTATCCATTTGCCGAGCTACACGGAGTTAAGAACACTAATGCCTTTTGGAAAACGAAGCTGCCTCGTATCGTCAAAAACAATAGAATTCAATATTTCAAAGTAAGCATCAAGAATTTCCCTAATCATGCCATTATTGTTTTTAATCGATAAAACTATTTCGTGCCGTGCTTCTTTATACGCATTTTGGTAAAGAATCTTAAATTCTATATCTCCTCGAGACAGCAATTCCAAGAGTGACAAGCGCCGAAGTGTAGTATCTTCAAAGCGAGTTACATGCACATGTGAGCCGCGGATACGAACCAGAACTTCAAAAACTTTACAAACGTTATTTTGAAGAGACTCTAAGACGCTTTTAATAGTTTGCGCATCACTATTCTTTTGATAAATGCGTTGAATAATTTTTAGATATGCTTTTAATCTTTCATAAAGCACATAAAGTTCATGAAAATAGTTTTCCATATTAAAGCGCAAATAAGCTATTGGTGTAATTCTGGTTCCACGATAAGGAAAGCGGCGAATATAAATTTCTATATTTTCAAGATTCTCAAACGAATCAGATATTTCTTGATAACCATTAACGATTTTACGTATAAATAATTCAGGCGGTGACAATTCTCGGTCTATTGATTTCGGGCCATTAGTCTTGAGTAATTCATTTCCAATAGCTTGCTCGAAATCATGCCTATGCTCTTTTAGTAGACGCCGCGCGAGCGGAAGAATTATATCAAAGATATTTTTGCTAAATTTTTCAAAACCGCCATCCATAACTCAAAACTTGCTAGTTAATTTTTATCATGCCATATTTAATTTACTGCGAACATGACATCACACTTACTAAACCTATCGCATAGAAACGGCTATTCTCAGTTATATGGCCATACACGCTTTTTCTCTACGACGTGTTGCTATTATACGTTAACAAAGCAACCAGCCCTACTGTGTCAACGCAAACACCACGATATTCGTTCCCATTTGCA
>CAYUVM010000216.1:0-7397 GCA_964447935.1 uncultured Cytophagia bacterium
GCCAATGTTGAAAAAATTGATTTCACCTTGACGCAAGGCGGAGCGATCGCCGGCACCGTCATTTCCGCCGCAGACCAAAAGCTGATTGCGGGAGCAACCGTCCAAGTTTTCTTGCGAACCAATGCAACCGCACTCATTGCGCGCGGCCAAACCGGACGGGACGGCAAGTATCGCGTCGACGGCCTGCCAACGAATGAGTATCTCGTGTTGGTCAATGCCCCCGGCTTTCTGGATCAGTTTTACAAAGAGGCGGAAGGCCGTGAACGGGCCACACCGGTGAAAGTCGAAGCGCCGAAGGAAACGGTTGATATTGATTTTCACTTGAAACCGTTTGACCGCCGTGGCGGCACGATTGCCGGAGTGATCAGTTCGGAAGCCGATAAAAACCCCGTGTCGAATGCGCTGGTCGTCTTGCTGCCGATGAACACAACGAATTCCGGAACGCAACCGCCGCTCTTTGTGCTGGCGGATGACTTTGGCCGCTACAAAATTTCCGGCCTTCCAATTGGAAAATACGTGGCTCTCGCCCATGCCCCGCGTTTTATCTCCGAATATTATGATAACGCCAAATCTTTCCGCGAGGCCAAAGTTTTGAGCGTCGAGAACAATGTGTTGGAGAACATCGATTTTGCGCTGGCGCCGGCGCAGCGCGGCCCGTATCAAATTACCGGCACCGTGCGTTATAAAAATCAAGGCCGAGGCGCGGAGAATGTCATCGTGCAGGCGCTCGATAACGGCGTCATCATTGCGACGGCGTTAACCGGCAACGACGGTGGTTTCATTCTCGATGAAATGCCGGCCGGAGAATTTAAAGTTTCCGCGACCAGCACCGCCGGCGAGTCTGAACAACAGGTTCCAGTGTCGGTGGGTAACGGCCGCAGTGTGGCTAATGTGGTTTTGACGCTGGGCACGACAAGCGTTGCAGAAACCGCGGCGGAAATTCCAACGAAGTTTGAATTAGAGCAAAATTACCCGAACCCGTTCAACCCTGAAACCACTATCAAATATCATGTGCCCGTGCGCGTAAATGTAACGTTGCGCGTTTATAACGCACTCGGTCAGGAGTTGCGCACGTTGGTGAGCAGCCTGCAGGATGCCGGCGTTTACACTGCGACGTGGGACGGCAAAGACCATAACGGTCGCCAACTTTCCACCGGACTTTATTTGTTCCGCCTGGAAGCCGGGGATTTTGTGATGACACGAAAAATGGCTATGGTCAAGTAACCCAGTCGAATTGATTGGGACCGGCGAGAATGCTTGGCCTCGAGACGGCCCCGCAGCTTGGAAGTTGCGGGGCCGGGCTCAACATAACGTGCAAAATCTATCGCTCCCGTACAAAAACTCTCATGGGAAGTCTTTCTGTGAGAGTTTTGTTTTTATAAGAACAGCTTGAAATTATGTCAAATCAGCATTCCCACAATTGGAATTGGGAAAAAGCCCGCCATCTTTTGTTTCGCGCCGGTTTTGGCGGCAAACCGGAAGAGATCGAAACCGTACTCGACAAAGGCCTCTCCACTTCGCTTGAGGGCTTGTTGAGCGGCCCGCTGCGGCCGTTACCGACACCCAAATGGCTTGCAGAAGATCAGCAAATCAATCCACGCGAAATTCGGCGCCTGGGCGAGGAAGAAAAGAAAATGTTGCAGCGCCGTAATCGCCAGCATACGAACGAACTGCAAGCCGGCTGGGTGGAATTTATGATGCAAGCGCCGACACCGGCGGATATGCTGCATGAAAAAATGGCTTTTTTCTGGCATAGTCATTTTGCTACGAGCGAACAGAAAGTCAAGGCCACGCCATTTCTTTACAATCAACTCCAGCTTTTCCACGAGCACGCGCTGGGTAATTTCGGTGATTTGTTGCGCGCCATTATTCGCGACCCGGCGATGCTGCGTTATCTTGATAACGATCAAAATCACAAGGGCGAGCCGAATGAGAATCTCAGCCGCGAGCTGATGGAGTTGTTTGCGATCGGAACCGGCAATTATACCGAACAGGATATTCGCGAAGGCGCCCGGGCATTGACCGGCTACAGCATCGAACCGTATCAATTTCGTTTTCGCCGGTTTCAGCATGACAACGGAAGTAAAACGATTTTCGGCCGCACCGGCAAATTCAACGGCGATGATTTTGTCAACCTCATTCTCGAACAGCCGGCCTGCGCTGAGTTTATTGCGCGCAAGCTGTGGGTTTATTTTACAAGCGAAAACCCGCCCGCAGCCGTGATCAAAACGCTCGCCGGAAAATTTCGGGAGTCAAAATATGATGTCAAAACCGTCTTACGTGAGATCTTCAATCATCCGGAATTTTATGCAACTACGGCGATGGGCACGCAAATCAAAAGCCCGATTCAACTCGTCGTCGGCACGGCGCGCACGCTCGGACTCACGGTGAACAGTTCTGAATTTTACAGTCGAATGCTGCTAATGATGGGGCAGGTGCCATATTTCCCGCCGAACGTCAAAGGCTGGCCCGGTGGCCGTGCATGGATCGATACGTCACGATTGGTGACGCGCTACACTTTTGCCGAAATTATTGCGGAAGGAAAGGTACCAGAGGAACTCGAACCGCGCCTGCAGGGCGATATGGATCTGCGCGAGGAGGAGATGACGGAAACCGAGCGCAAACGCAAATTGCAAGAACGGAAAATGCTGCCGCCACGCAATTTGAAAATTGATTTCGACACAGAAAGTTTGGCTGGCAACAGATTTTCTGCGCCGGAAATCATTGAGGCGATGACACGTGTGCTGCTTGCGGTGGCACCGGAAAAAAATGAGCGCCAAGCTTTAATTGCAAATTTTGAAAAAGCGCTGCGAGAAAAATCTCGCGCCGCAGCGCTGCAACGGGCGGCGGGTGATGTGATGCTGCTGCCGGCATATCAACTTTGTTAACCTAACGCGGACGAGCCGCAACCAAAAGAGATTAAACACAGAGCAAACGGAGCAAACAGAGACGATAATACTTGAAAATCCTCTTTGGCTTTACAATCTCTATTGACTCGGTTTGCTCTGTGTTGAAAGTCTTTGCTTTTTTTTTGCAAAGATATCACTTGTAACAGGCTAATAAACGGTTTGTGCGTTACCTGTTTGGCGGGCGAACCGGTTGCCTCATAAATTATTTTGAAATTCAATGTTTTCATCTAACCCCAAACTGCAAACGCGGCGCGAATTTTTGCAAAAGAGTCTCGGCCTCGTGGCAGCGGCGAGCACCGTGCCGACCTTTTTGAGCCGTACCGCGTTAGCACTGACGAATCCATTTGCCGCGCCGTTGATCAAGGCGCGTGATGATCGTGTTCTTGTTGTCGTGCAGCTCGGTGGCGGCAACGACGGGATGAACACGGTCATTCCGTTTGGACACGAATCTTATTATCGCGCCCGGCCAACACTTGCTGTGCCGCAAGCTAAAGTGCTTCGCATTAACGACGAGTTGGGATTGCATCCCAATCTCGCGCCGCTGAAAAATTTATATGACGCGGGCAAACTGGCGATCGTGCAGGGTGTCGGCTATCCCAATCCCGATCGTTCGCATTTTCGCTCGATGGAAATCTGGCAAAGCGGCGTTGCCGAAGATTTTGAGAGCATGGGCTGGATCGGACGCATGTTTGACCACACCTGCGCCAATAAACATTTAAAGGAACCTTGCAGCCCAACGCTCGCCGTGAGCGTCGGCGAAACGTTGAATCCCGCGCTCAAAGCCAATAATCCGGTCGGCGTGGCGCTGCGCGATCCTGAGCAGTTTTATCGCATGACGCAGGTGTATGCCAATGCGGGGACGGCCGCCGAACCATCAACAAAAAATATCGGCGCCGATAACCCGCTGGATTTTTTGCGCCGCACGGCAATGAACGCCGAAGTCGCTGCGGATCGCATTCGCCGTTCGATCCGCAACGTGCAACGCCAAACGGAGTATCCCGCTGATCCTTTTGCACAAGGCCTAAAACTTATCGCGGCAATGATTGCGGGAAAAATGGATACGCGTGTTTATTATATTTCACTCACCGGTTTTGATACACATGCCGGACAACTCGGCGTGCATGAACGGCTTTTAAAAATTCTCGCTGACGGTCTCGCGGCATTTCAAAAAGATATCGAAGCGCTTGGGCAAGCCGAGCGCGTGCTCGGATTCACATTTTCGGAATTTGGCCGGCGCGTGGCCGAGAATGCAAGCCGCGGCACGGATCACGGGCAGGCCGCGCCGCTGATTGTTTTTGGCCATCCTGCCAAAGCGGGACTCGTTGACGCGCATCCAGCGCTGGAAAATTTGAATGACGGCGATTTGATTTTTCACACCGATTTCCGGCAGGTTTATGCGACGGTTCTGGAAAAATGGCTGGAGGTGAATTCGGCGGCGATACTTGGAGAAAAATACAGTTTATTGCCTTTGGTGGGATAGATCGTTCCAGGTTTTGAAATAAAAAAGAATTAAAAGCAAACCCCGCGCTGCTCTTGGAGTGCAGGCGGGGTTTGTTATTTTCAGGTTCGGAACAAAAGAATAGTCGCCAGCAAACGGAATTTATTGGCAGCCGTCCATGGTGTCTTTAATCAAATAATCCACCACGGCCTTTAGGTCGCCGCCGCTTTTTTCGTAAACGGCAAGCTGGCGATCGGCGCTGGTGCCTTCTTGAAGAATTTTGTGAATGTAGTTTATGGCATGGCGGCTGCCCAACGCATCGACGGCCTCATCGACGAAACGAATGTACTCGTACATCAAATCCTGATAGTCGATTTCCTGCTGCTTGCCAAAATCGATCATCTTCCCACGCACACCGTAGCGCGCCGCGCGCCATTTATTCTCTTCGACCAAAGTTGGGCGATAAATGTTGAAGCTTAAATTCCGCTCGCGCAAATTATACAGCGTCACCACCGTGGCTTGAATCAGCGCGGCAATCGCAATGGTTTCCTCAAGCCGTGTGGGCAAATCGCAAATGCGCACTTCGAGCGTATTAAAAAACGCATGTGGCCGAATATCCCACCAAATTTTTTTGCCGTTGTCGATGCAACCGGTTTTAATCAAAGTGCCGATAAAATTCTCGAAATCGGCCCACGAGTTAAAATAATCCGGAATGCCAGTGCGTGGAAAACGCTTGAAGATCGTGGCGCGCACGGATTTCAAACCGGTGTTGCGGCCAAGCCAAAACGGCGAGCTGGTGGAGAGCGCCAGAATATGCGGCAGAAAATAGCGCATTTGATTCATCAAGGCGATGGCGGTTTCGCGATCTTCAATGCCGATGTGGACGTGCAAACCGAAAATTAAATTGGCCCGCGCAATGTCGCCCATTTCATCAACGATCATTTTGTAGCGCTCATGCTCCATAATTTCCTGGGCGCGCCAATCAGAGAAGGGATGCGTGCCGGCGCCGACGATGCGCAGGCCGCTTTTGCTCGCCAGTTGATGCAGGCCCTGCCGCAACTCCAGCACGCTTTTCCGGGCCTCGTCGATGTTGGCGCAAATGCCGGTGCCGACTTCGACCACCGACTTGTGCATTTCCGGCTTGATGCTCTCTTTAATATGCTCTTGCAGCAGCATCTTGCCGTCGGCGAGCATTTGCGATACATGCGAGCGCAATTCGCGCGTCACCGGATCAACGATCTGAAATTCTTCCTCGATGCCGAGCGTGAATTTTTCTTTCATAACGGGTCTGGTTCCTCCTGAGGTGATTCACACGACGATAACATGTGCTTGAGCCAAGGGCTAACACTATTTAAAATTGGATAGACTACAGCGCGGGTAAATCCTTTAACGGAAAATGCACAATTAGGCCGCCGCCTAAAAATTTTGCAGTTTCAATATTAACCAATTTGCAGTGCAATTCCACAACATTGGCGGCTGCTTTGATATAGGGGCTACAGACCAGCAGATATTTCGCGCCGGCTAATTTGCCCGTCGCCACCGCGGTTTTCTCATCAAACAGGCCGGTCATTTGCAAACCCTGTTGCTCGACAATCGCGGTCAAATTTTCACCAACCGCCACCAATTCGATTTTGTCATTGTGGCTGCCGAGATGCGAAACAATTTTACCGGAGATATATTCGCCAAAGCGGCCTTCACACTTGACGCCCAAAGCCGGTTTCGTTTCAAAGGCCAGCGCGGTTGACATGGCTTTGCTGACGCTGTTCAGCCAATCCTCATTCGGCGCTTGCTGATCATATTTTTCGTTGTTGGAATAATCTTTCTCGTAGCGGGCTTTGGCGGAAATCCCATCTAAAATATCCGAGGTCCAATTCTTTGCAAAAATTTGCGTGGATACAACTTTCTTCGAAAGCACAGTCACAACCGACGATGATTGCACTTCGGCAGGCTTGATCGCAATCCCGACAAACTCGCCGGAGCTCATCAAGCTCATTCCTTTTTTGCCAATGATTTTTATGCCGCTTTGATTTTCCTCAATATCGTCAACTTTAATGCCATAATCTTCCATGACTTTTAAGGCCACAGCCTTTAATTCAATGTTTGAACTATTGAAGATTCGGGTATTGCCCTTATCGGGCGATTGTGCGTCTAATTCAACTTTCACATCTGCCGTAGTTGCACAGCCAATGAACCAAAAGCCAGATAGAAGTAATAAGAGCGTTCGAAGTTTCAAATTACTTTTCATCAGATTCTCCCTTCCGGTCAAATTGCAAATGGGTATTGATCAGACTGATTTTGCAGGCTACTTTTTCTCAATCAAAAACGTCGATGTCGCCCCGCCGCCGGCGGAAACATTGGCCAGCGAGGAAGTCGATAGTCGCGTGGAAACGCCGCCAACCATCGGGCCGAAAACGTAGGGGCCGAAATCCACCACCAGATCGGCGAAGCGCAGGCCATTGTCGAAATACGGAAAGCTTTCGCGCGCCAGCGGCACTCTTTCCTGCACGACATAAAAATCATCCAGCGCATCGTTGATGAGCGAAACCCATGGGCCGCCGGCGGTTTCCCAGCCAAGGCAAACGCCTTTGCCGCCGTACTCGTCATTCGGCTTGATGACGAAATCGTCTTTGTGGTGCGCCACGTATTCGCAAAGATCAATCGTCTGCTCACGGTAAGTGGTTTGGGTCAGTTCCAACCGGCGCGTCCACGGGATGTGCCGGTGAATGACCTCCTGTTCCTCGGCGTCAAATAAATGCTGATGGTTTTCATGCGTCAACATAGCAAAGAGAGACTTCTTATGCACCAACTTGGAGCGAAACGGATTGATCAAACAGACATCTTGATTTTTGACGGCATGGTACATCGCCTGCACGTCGTCAAATTTTTCGATGAATTCGTTGGTAACGACGCGTTTATAAATGAGGTCGATCTCGAAATCACCGGCGCGCAAAATGCCGCGGCCGCTGTGGTCGCGGGAATAATCCAACTCGCGCGGGTCGGCGAGTACGGTGCGCAGGCCCTGGCTTTCGAAATATTCCTGCATCAATTCG
>CAYUVM010000217.1:0-7361 GCA_964447935.1 uncultured Cytophagia bacterium
GTTTGCTCTCAACAGGTTGATCATTTTCGTAAACCCGGAACAGCGCCATATCGAGATCGTAACGTGGAAACGTGAAATTGTCCGGATCGCCGCCGTAGAAAGCCGCTTGTTGTTCCGGCGCAAACACGAGACGAATGTCGGTGTGTTTTTTATAGCGGTACAACCAATATTCGCCGCCTTGATACAGCCCGATCACATCCGAACGCAAACCCGTGGCGTCCATGCTTTCTTTGGTAATCTTCGCGATCTCCGCTTTGCGTGCATCCAGTGCGGTTTTGTCATCCATCCCCGGTTTCACCGCTGCCAACACCCGCGCGGTCACATTCTCCATGGACATCAAGACGTTCAACTCGAGATCGGGGCATTTTAATTCTTCCCCTGCCGTCTTCGCATAGAAACCTTCGGCTACATAATTTTTCTGCGCTGTGGAAACTTTTTGCAATTGTCCCAGTGCCACGTGATGATTGGTCAGAACCAAACCTGTCGGGCTGACAAACGAGCCGGAACCGCCGTCATTGAATCGTACACTCGACAGCCGCACATGATCAAGCCATGCCTGGGTCGGCTCAAAGCCGTAGCGTTCTTTGAGCAGCTTGAGCGGTGGATTGTCAAACGTCCACATGCCCTCATCCGGCAACGCCGCGCCGAGCAAAATAAAACCGGCCACCACTAAAAAGCTCGACAGGACGAAACGTGATTTTATGAAACTGCGTTTCATACGTTCACCTCGTTGTTGTTTGTTTTTATTGTTTGAAATATAACACTTTTTTATTGATTACGCAAGAATCAGGCCGACAATACCAAACGATTGCCCGTGATTTTTCAGAAGGTTACAGGTTGTTTCCACGCGGTGCCATGGCGTTTTTCTCAAATTTGCAAAAAGTCTCTTAAAAATTCTTAAGTATGCGTAAAAATTTGAACTTGTTTTTAAGAACGATTTTCTTACATTAGATTCGCAAGGCCATTTAAGGAAGATACCATGTTTACAACGATAAACGGTTTTCGCTGTTCGTTTGCCGATGAAGGTGCAGGCCAGACAATTTTATTCGTACACGGGTTTCCACTCAGCCGCGCGATCTGGCAACCGCAAATTAAAGCGCTGGCGAAAAATTACCGCGTGATCGCGCCGGATTTGCGCGGACATGGTGAGAGTTCCGCGCCGGCTGGCGTTTATGCGATGGACACTTTCGCCGAAGATTTACAAGCGCTGATTGCAGAACGAAAATGCGGACCGGTGGTTTTAGTCGGCCATTCGATGGGTGGTTACCTCAGTTTCGCATTTTATCGAAAATTTCCGCAAAGCGTGCACGCTTTGGTTTTGTTTTGCACGCGCGCCACCGCCGATTCGGAGGAAGGAAAAATCGTGCGCGAGAATTTAGCGCAGCGCGCCGAGCGTGAAGGCCCGGTTGCGGTGGCCGAGCAGATGCTGCCGAAAATGTTGGCGGCCTCCGCTGCTGCGCGTCCCGATTTGGTTGAACAGGTTCGGCAAATTATGCTTTCGACTTCACTCAACGGATTGGCCGGCTCATTGCGCGGCATGGCAGCGCGGCTGAGTTCATTGGAGTTGCTTCCTAAAATAAATATGCCCACTTTAGTTGTCGCTGGCGAGCATGATGCCATTATTCCAGCCGCCGAATCCGCGGCGTTGGCCGCGGCGATTCCCCATGCCGAACTCGCGGTGATTCCCGGAGCGGGACATCTGGCGAGTCTGGAAAATCCTGATGCGGTGATTGCAACGCTGCGCGCGTTTCTCGCAAAAATCTGATTGACATTGCAACAAATTTTTGTTATTCTACTATGTCGAAATGCTTGGCTGTCTAATTCCCGCAATGGAATGACAAAGGGGAATAGATTATGCGTGAAATCCGCGCCGGAGACATTCGCGCGCCGGCCGTGGCCGGTATATTTTATTCCGAGGAAGCCACACCGTTACGTCGCGAAGTCGAAACTCTTTTAGCGGCGGCCAGCCCGCCGCCGATGGCGAATCCAATTGTCGCCGCCATTGCTCCGCACGCTGGTTATATGTATTCCGGCGGCGTTGCTGCGCACACCTTCAAAGCGCTACAGGCTTGTTTTTCTCCACCCACTGCCAACAGCTCCCCAACGGTTTTTCTCATTGCCCCCAGTCATCGCGAAGCCTTCCCCTTTATTTCGGTTTTTACCGGAAAAGCCTATCATACGCCGCTGGGTGAAGTCCCTGTTGCTCGCGAACTGGCGCTGGCGTTGGTTGATGCCGATCCGATGATTCATGCCGACTGGCGCGGGCACCGCGCCGAACATGCGCTGGAAGTGGAGTTGCCGTTTTTACAGGTGATCTGGCCGCAGTTTCAACTGGTGCCGGTGGTGATGGGCGAACAGCATTGGGAACTTTGCCAACTGCTCGGCGAACTGATGGCAAAGTTTTGCCGCACGTCTCCTGCGGTGATTTTGGCGAGTTCTGATCTCTCGCATTATTTCTCTTATCAAGAAGCGATTCAATTTGACACGTGTTTCATGCGGCATTTAAAAAGATTTGACCCGGAGATATTGCTGCGCGCGTTAGAAAATGAAGAATGTCATGCTTGCGGCGGCGGTCCGGTGGCGGCGGCGATGGTTGCGGCACAGGCGCTCGGCGCGGATACGGCAGATATTTTGCGCTATCAAAATTCCGGCGAGGTGACTGGCGATCACCATATGGTCGTGGGGTATTTGGCGGCGACGTTTGGTAAAAGCGCTTATAAAGCGTAAAGCATAAAATGTAATTTGTATTTTGTTTTGACATGATGGATTCCGCCGAGACAAGATTGACGCCGACGCAGCAGCGCGCGCTGCTGCAACTGGCTCGAAGCGCGATTGTCGCGCATCTTGCCGGGTTGCCGATACCGGCTGTGGAAGAACCGAAGTTAAAATTGGTCCATGCCGGAGCGTTTGTGAGTTTGCATCTCGGCGAGCTATTGCGCGGCTGCATCGGTTACGTTGATGATTCGCGTTCATTGCCGGAAGCGTTGGCCGAAACCGCAATGGCCGCCGCTTCACGCGATCCCCGGTTTCCGCCACTAACGCTCGAAGAGCTTGAGCAAGTTAATATCGAAATCTCTATACTCTCGCCGTTACAAAAGACCGCCGCGCCTACGGAGATTACACTTGGCCGGCACGGGGTAATGATTAAATTCGATACGCACTGCGGTTTGCTTTTGCCGCAAGTGGCGCTGCGGCGAAATTGGGACGTGGAGTTTTTCTTAGAACAGGTTTGCCGCAAAGCCGATTTACCCGCCGACGCGTGGAAAGATGCGAATGCCGCGATTTTTATCTTTACCGCGGAAGTTTTCTCAGAAAATCAATTTCGCGCCAATCGCTGAATCTGAAAACGTGCGGCATGCACAGCCACGGCTTTACGGCTCATTATTTGGCCGGCCCAAACGGGTCCACTTATTTAGAAAGATCGCCCAAGCATGGGAGAAAGGTTCGCTCTTATCGGTGCTGGCCGTGTAGGCCGCGCACTGGCTGAAGCGTTGTTCCATCGCGGCTGGAAGTGTGTCGCTGTGATCAGCCGGCACCAGGAACAAGCTCGCATACTGGCCGCCCGGGTTGAAGCAGCGGTGGCGGAAGAACAGTTAAGCCGGTTGCCGGAGAATTTTTCTCACCTCTTTATCTGTACGCCTGACGATCAACTGTCTGCCATCTCAAGCCAGTTGCACCAGCTACACCGGGAATGGGATCATATTTTCATCGCGCATACTTCGGGAACTCACAGTTCGCTTATTCTGCAGCCTTTAGCTGAACGGGGTGCCAGCGTTGCCTCGTTGCATCCGGCGATGAGCTTTACCGGCGCTGCCGGCGAGTGGCAAAAGCTAATTGGTGGACTGGCTGCGCCCGTAGGGTTTGCATTGGAAGGCGATGCCGCTGCTCAGAGCATCGGCCGCAAAGTTCTCGCCGTGCTTGAGGCGAATTACATTTTGCTTTCACCGGAACAAAAAACTTTGTATCATGTGGCCTGTGTGCTGGTGGCAAATTATCTGGTGACGCTGCACGCCCAAGCAGAAGCGCTGTTGCAGCGCGCTGGAGTAACCGAGGGCCGTGCGCTGCTGCAAAATCTGTCGCGCACGGTGTT
The DNA here is from genome assembly GCA_964447935.1 of uncultured Cytophagia bacterium. Classification (GTDB taxonomy): domain Bacteria; phylum Zhuqueibacterota; class Zhuqueibacteria; order Zhuqueibacterales; family Zhuqueibacteraceae; genus Zhuqueibacter. Next base: position 4,091 of record CAYUVM010000217.1, read on the forward strand.
GGATAATTTAGCGATGCAGCCCACCGCCGCCGCGCTCACCGGCCCGATAGCGCGCGGAGAAATCAGTGTGATTGAAGCGCATTTGCGCTTATTAATAGAACAATTTCCATCAATGCTGCCGTTGTATCGAGAGCTTGGCAAAGCAACACTGGAGTTGGCGAGAAAGGGCGGCGATCGCGCTATGGAAGCGGATCAAAAGATTTCTGAATTTTTGACGAATCTAATGAGTTTTGACGATCGAGTTCGGTAATGTGCCATTCATCGCATCATGTCATTCCGGAGGAATCTTGTTTCAGGTTAGCCTCAAATCGGATCGAAACAGGATTCTTCAGAATGACAATTTGTGGTGTGATCATTATATTACCGCTTTTGCTTGTCAAAACTCTTAAGGAGCAAAGGTGATTGCAAAAAAGCTATTATCCACGATTCTGACGCTGGCCGTAATTGCATTCTTTATCGTCGCCGGGTTGATCCTTTTGAAACAATTGGGCTTGGATATTTGGAGATCAAAGACCACCGTGACTTCTTACACGATTATTGAGCAAGTCAAGTTGGTGGCCAAGCTTCAAACGGTTGAATACTATGGCGCCACCACCGTTAAATGGGAAAAGGAAGATTGGGCCAAAGCTAAAAGCCAGATTCTTTTCCTGGGACAGGGCAAAGTCATCGCGAACATTGATCTGGAAAAAATGGGTATTGAAGTTTCGAGCGAAGGAGAGAAGAGAACGGTTACGCTAAAATTGCCGGAAGTTGCGGTTGAAAATCCGATTATCTCAAAATTTGAGATTCTTATGTCGTGCAAGTCATTTATCACGGCGCCGGAAATTTCTGATTCTGAACGCAACAATGCTTACCAACAAGTTCTGCGGAGCTTGAGGGATGCTGCGGAAAAAAACAAGATTCGGTTGCAAGCGACGGAAAAAGCGCAGGACTATCTTCGAACGTTCATTGCCGCGCTCGGCCATGATGTAAAGTTTATTTAAATTTAAAACAGAATTTGCCGCATCCAAGATGAAGCCGAACAATTGGGATGATTTATGCCGGCAACGAATTTAGCGCGACTATTTGATCCGTCTAACTGGCGGAAACGAGCCAGCCACTTTCTTGTTTATGGTTGCCTGCTGGCATTGGCGCTTTCCATGCTGATTCCGTTTTTGTGGATGGCGGCCACCTCGCTGATGGATGATCTCGAAGTTTATCGCTTTCCGCCCCAATTCATCCCGAAAAAATTTTTGTGGAGCAATTATCGCGAGGCGTTGCAGCTTCTGCCGTTTGATAGATTTTTTCTCAACACCCTCATCGTCGCGTTAGGCTCCGTGCCCGGCCAACTCCTCACTTGTTCGCTGGCGGCATACGCCTTTGCCCGGCTGCAATTCAAATGGCGGGATAAAATTTTTGCCTTATATTTAGCCACCATGATGATCCCGGCGATTGTCACTTTAATTCCGACTTTTTTAATTGTCAATGCGTTCGGCGGGATGAACACGTATTGGGGGCTTGTGACGCCGGCGCTGACCAGCGTGTGGGGTATCTTTTTACTGCGCCAGTTTTTTCTCACCATCCCGCGCGATTATGAAGACAGCGCGCGGCTCGATGGCGCCTCGGATTTTACCATTTTCTACAAAATCATTTTGCCCCTTTCCAAACCCGCGCTCGCCACCCTCGCGATTTTTGCATTCCTTAATTCATGGAAAGATTTTCTCTGGCCGCTCATTATCACCAACCGCAACGACAAGCGCACTGTTGAAGTCGGCATCGCCATGTTTCACTCGTTGCATGCGGTTAATTGGCCGTTTCAAATGGCCGCTGCAGTGGTGGTGATGCTGCCGATTGTGGTGATTTTTTTTCTGGCCCAACGGTATTTTATCAAAGGGATTACCATGACCGGATTGAAAGGATAACGCATGCACGTCTTGTTCGCATTATTCGTTTGGTATTTATTGCCACAATCGACACCGGCAATTATGTCTCGTGAGATGGCCGACGCGACGAAGCCGATTGTTTGCATCGACCCCGGCCATCCGTCCGAAGTGAGCAGCGGCGCCGAGTTGCAAAATGGCACCACGGAAGTTCACATTGCCTGGATGGTCAGCTTGAAATTGCAAAAAGCGCTTCAAGCCCAAGGATGCAAGGTTGTTTTGACGAAATCAAAAGAGGATGAATTGGTTAAAAACAAAGAGCGGGCGCAAATTGCCAACGCCGCGGGCGTGGCCTTGATGATCCGGCTACACTGCGATGCGACTGCGGACAGCGGCTATGCGCTTTATTATCCCGACCGGCAAGGCACGAAGGAGGGCGTGACCGGGCCGACACCGGAGGTGATGCAACGCAGCCAACAAGCGGCCGAGGCCATTCACGCCGCGATGGCAATTTTGCTCGCCGGCGTGTTAAAAGACGGCGGCGTGCGCGGTGATTCCAAGACGTTGATCGGCTCCAAACAGGGCGCGCTCACCGGCTCGATTTTTTCACAGGTGCCGGTGGTGACGGTTGAGATGGTGGTACTCAGCAACAAATCCGACGCGGCATTCATCAAATCTAAATCCGGCCAACAACAGATGGCACAGGCGTTGGCTGCCGGCGTGATGAAATTTGTTAGGGGGAAGGAGCAAAGCAAATAAGCAAGATGATTGAGCGCAAACTCTTTTAACCACGAGGCACAAAGGCACCAAGCCTGCCCTGCCAAGGCCATAGGCAGGCCAGGGAAAAGCGTTAGACCGTGGATTTTTGTCGTTTGTGTCTTGGCGCCTTTGTGATCAAATGATGGTCACTTCAGCAACGCCAGCGTCGCCGTGGAGATCGCGAACCCAATGGTTGTGAAGCGAAAGAAACGCAGCAGACGGCTTTTCTTTTTAAGTTCTTTCTCGCTTTTATCCAGCACGCCGTTCAAGTTATCGATCTCCTGTTTGCGGCGCTCGGCAATGCCGTTGGCTTCGTTGAACTGCTGTTGCAAATTGCCGACGCGATCACGCAGGACGCTGCTCTCCTGTTTCAGATCGCCGAGTTGGGCAAAAACTTCCGGCAGCAGGCCGAAGCGAATGTTACTCAACCGTTCTGCAACACGAATGGGCAACACAAAACCGGTGTCGTTCTTCGCGCCGATCACCATGATGACGCTATCGGGAATGACTTGTGTCTGGGAGCGCAGGGAGGGGGAAGCGCACAAACTCATTAAGCTCACGCAGCAAATCAGTTGGCGTACCTTTATAGACATGGAGATTCTCCACAATTTTGATGATTTTCTTTTCGCGAATTTGAACGACTTTGGCGAGCG
>CAYUVM010000218.1:0-7336 GCA_964447935.1 uncultured Cytophagia bacterium
CAAGTTTAAAGAGAGTGTAACTCCTTTAATGAATTGTGCCAATTACTTATTTTTTTTTTTTTTTTGTTTCAAGCGGCTTTGCAACCGCATGCGCGCGCGATTCACCCGCGATTTGACTGTTCCTATTGGAACCCGAATAATCTTACTGATTTCTTCATATGAAAGTTCCTGAATATCGCGCAAAATAATAACCTCCCGAAACTTCACCGACAGCTTATTGATTTCACGTTGAATGATTTCTTCGCTCAACACCGTGTTGGTATGCTGCTCCGGGTTGAGCAGCTCATCGGAAATTTCATACTCTTTATCTTCGGCGCCAAAACTGGAGAGCGAAAAAAAACGCCGGCGGTGCCGCCGCCGCAACTCAGTCCGGGCCAAATTGCCGGCGATGGTGTAAATCCATGTCGAAAATTTCGCCACGCGCTGATAGGCATGGCGGTTCCGGTAAACCCGCAGGAAAGTTTCCTGCACCACATCTTCAGCTTCTTCCTGATTGTTCAAAAACCGATAGACGAAATTCAGCAATTGATCTTTGTAACGCTTCACGATCAATTCATAAGCGTACAGGTCGCCGTGCTGGAATTTTTCAATCAGATCTTCGTCGCTGATTTTGCCGTCGGGCGTTTGACTGGGCTCCGCCATTCATCGTCCTTCCTTGGCGGCTGCGGGCAAAAACTCCGGCGCGTAACCGCGCACGATCGCAATCAACATCAGCCGCATAACCAACGCTTCCCAAAGGCCTTGCGTTTTCATTAAATAATCGGCTTGCAGCAAAACTTCCAGCGCATTACAAACTTCCGCCGGCGAATAATTTTGCGCCGCCTTTTGCAAGCGCTCGGCGAAAAATGTGTGCACACCGGCTTTCTCCGCCAATTGCGCCTGCTCCCGTCGCGTTGGCAAACCATGCGCTAAATGCAAATGGCCGAAATAACGCGCCAAACTGCTGATCATGGCGCCGGCATTGGTGTTGACCAGCAGATTTTCATAAATCCGCAATACCGCGCTCAAATCTTTCGCGCCCACCGCATCTTGCAATGAAAAAATCGAATGTTCTTTGCGAAATCCCGCCACCTGCTGCACATCTTCTTCAGTAATTTCCTGACGCGTTTCCGTTTTGTGGTCGCCGAGGTAAAGCTGAATTTTTTCTATTTCGCTGCGCAACAACGAAGTGGAGGTTCCCACTTCACTGGCCAGCAACTGCGCCGCCGGGCCGGTAATCCCGAGGTTTAACCGCCGCACATATTTTTGAATCCACGGCACGACTTGGTTTTCATACAAGGCTTTGCATTCGACGGCGGTGCTGGCTTTGCGCAAAACCTCGAGGCCCTTTTTGCGTGACTCTTTGTCCCGTTGCGTGATGAGCAGATAAGTCGTACGGCTCGGTTTTGCCGCATATCGCGCCAAGGCTTCGAGATCGCCCGGCGACATTTTCTGCACGTCCCGCAGCAGAATCACCCGATACGCCGCCATCATCGGGTATTTCGTGGCGCTGTCAATTACGCGGCCGGCGTTCGTTTCGCTGCCGTAGAACACATCAAAATTGAAATCGCGAATTTCCGGCGTCACCAATTTTTGCACCAGCAACTCTACACCTTCGTCAATGAATCCCGTTTCGTCGCCGCTAAAAAAATAAACCGCCTGCAAACGGCCGCTTTGAAATTCATCCAGAAATTCGTCGTATTTCATGCCCTTTTCGAGATAAGCCTGCGCCGGGAAATTGCGAACCTAAACCCTATAAATATAGGGCGTTTTTAGCTGGTTTGCAAGTTTTTTTCCGGCCTTTAAAAAGTTAAATTTTGGCAATTTCTCACGATCTCTCTCGCGAGGAGTTTTTGCTCAACAAAAAACTCCCACCGAAATACGGTTTCAGTGGGAGTTGCGTTTAAAAACGTCGTCGCAGTTTTACCTCGTGCCATTATTTGGGAAACCGCAGAACCACGCCGGCTTGCAGGGCGATTTGGCTTGCGTCCGAGACGATGGTATAACGGCCATCCGCGAGCAGATCAAGTTGCGGCGAAAGGCTGTAGAACAATCCGCCGCCGACATGAATGCCAATTTTCATTTCAGAATTGTCGCTATTCCCCACCAGCGGATTGGAAGAGTTCACCGCGGCTTTGAAGAAATGAAACGCCAAGCCCCCGCCGACAAACGGCCGGAATTTCGGGCTGGCGCTTTTAAACATGTATTTGGCCGTCCCGCCGACAATCAAATCGCGAAAAGAAACTTCAATGCTGTTTAAACTGCTGCTGCCTTCTGATTTTGACCAGTAATCCAGATTGGCTTCGAGCATTATGTTTGGCGTAATCGTGCCCAAATCCGCCAAGGCACCAAAACCGATAACCGATTCAACGCCTTCGGGATCAACAAAACCAAGCTTGAGGCCGATCCCGTTAAGATCAATATTGCTTTGCGCAAACGCACTGCCGCTGAAGGAACCCAACAATAGAATGGCGAGAATAACAAAGACATACCGTTTCAACATAACATCTCCTTGATTCTAATTACACATACCAATGATTGTTAAAAAGCTACCTCAACATCACCTGCCCCGGACCCTCTGATGTATCTCTAACTGATTTGATCTTATCAAGGTTTGCCTTGACGGGGCGAAACCTCTACAGAATCGTTTCCGCTTTGGCTTTGCCAACACGGGGTTGCGCATTTTGGGGGTTAACTTTTGCCTTACCGCAATTTCACAATCTGCGCGCCGCGGATTTGCAAAATGTTCACCTTGCTGTTAATCTTGTTGGGATTATTCAAGGCAATCTCGCCTTTTAAGCCCGTGAAGTTGTCGACCTTCCCTAACGCCGCGCGCAATTGGCTGCGGCTGTGCCCGCCCTGTTGCACCGTTTTAAACAGGAGATTCGCCGCATCATAGCCAAAAATCTCCCACTTCTCCGGCGTGACGCCCAAGCGCGTGCGAAAATCATTGCGAAACTGTTTAAAGCGCGCGTTTTCCGGATCGATAAAATAATCGCTCGCGAAAATTGCGCCGTCAACATATCGCTGCAGTTCCTTATTCTTCGCCAGATCCGTCATGTACCAGTGCTCGCCGCCGATGACCGCGCTCTGCAAATTAAAATAGGCCCGCTGGCCGGCAACTAATTTGATATCGTCCTCGTGCAACGGCATAAAAATCGCGTTCAGGTTGGTTACCGGCACGTTCACTTCTTCCGCGTCGGCCAATTTGGGTGAAGGCCCGCCATTGTGCGATTTGAGCTGAAGCGAATCTTTATACGCGCGGCGAAATGCTGCAGCACGAATCGCTTTGAACGAACGCCCGAGATCTTGCGGCTCGCCGTAATACCATTTTTGCGCGAAAATTTCCCCGCCCAAACTATCCACCGCGGCGCTAAAGGCATCAGCCATCTGCTGGCCATAATCATCCTGCGGTGCGACGGTCACAAAAGTGCGGGCATTCAAAAACTTATACGCATATTCCGCCAGCACCTGGCTCTTACGCTCACGGTCGGCATTGAGTTGAAAGACATTTTCACCTAACGCACCAATACCAGTTTCTGTCGCCACCGGCGCTAAAAATGGTACCCCTTTTGCGTTCACCAACGCCGCCAGCGCGCCCGTGGTGGCATTGTCCACTTCGCCGACGATTGCAATCACCGCGGGATCTTCCAATAATTCTTGCGTAACTTTCAAGCCCCGTAAAATGCTGCTTTCCGAGTCGCGTATCAGCAATTCGATGGCGGGGCCATCATTGTTGGTCCCGGCAACCAATTGGGCGTATTTAATGCCGCGATAAACGCCCATGCCGGCGTCAGCATCGATGCCGCTTAATGGCAGCACCACGCCGATACGCACCACACTCGCCACGGTTTCGCCGCCGGTTTTACGTAACTTTTCCAATTCGGCGCGCAACGGCGTGGTGGGATTCGTCCGCACAAATTCATCAATAAGTTTTTCACCGCTTTCGCGATTGCCGGCGGTGAACTCTTCGCTGGCCAGCGCCAACACCACATACGGGGTGCCCTTCGGTCCGGTGTAGCTTTTGCGCAAACGCCGCAAATCATTGAGCACAAGATAATCTTCCAAAACGACTCGCAGCCATTGCGTCGCTTGCGTGCGCAGAGAAGGATTCTTGCCAATTTCCACCACGAGCAAAAACTCGACGGCCGCCTCCAGATATTCCTCGTTTTGAAACGCCAGCGCGCCAAGCAGTGCATGGCCGTATTGCATGTACGCACTCTTAGAGAAACTGCGCTCCAACTCATCCAACGCCGCCCGGGCGACGTCATTGCGGCCAAGATGATACGCCGAACGCGCCCGCATATACAAAGCCGCGGCAACACGGGGGTGATTGGCGCCGTTTGACAAAAGGGCCTCAAAGCTGGCAAGCGCTTCCGGATACCGTCCGGCATTGAAAAAATCAACGCCTTGCCGAAACTGCGTCTCCACCGGCGCGGCAGTTTTGCTTTGGGCAAAAACGTTCGCGCCCGCACCGCACCACAGCGCAACGCTAAACCCGATGAGACCGACATGTGAAAAAACTTTTTTCATACTTTGTCAAACCCTGACAAATTCTCTTTCATGATGTCCGCATTTATTAAACGAATCTTCGCTATGATCCGTACGGCTTATTCCACCGTCACGCTCTTCGCCAGATTGCGCGGTTGATCCACGTCACAATTGCGCATGATCGCGATATAATACGCCAGCAATTGCAGCGGAATAATCGTCAAAATCGGCGTCAACATCGGTTGCGTTTGCGGAATATAAATGACGTGATCAGCGCGTTTTTTGATTTCTTCATCCCCTTCGGTCGCAATCGCAATCACCTTGCCGCGCCGCGCGCGCACTTCTTCGATATTGCTAACGACTTTTTCATAAGTCGCATCTTTCGTGGCGATAAACACCACCGGCATGTTGTCGTCAATCAACGCAATCGGGCCGTGCTTCATTTCCGCGGCCGGATAGCCTTCGGCATGAATGTACGAAATTTCCTTCAACTTCAATGCGCCTTCCAGCGCCACCGGAAAATTGTACCCGCGGCCAAGGTAAAGAAAATTATTATTCAAATGATAGAGCTGCGCGATCTTTTTGATCTGCTCACTCAGGCCCAGAATTTTCTCCACTTTTTCCGGGATCGCGGCCAGTTCCTGCACGATCTCCGCGCCTTTCGCCGCTGACATGTTTTTGTGCCGCGCCAAAAACAGCGTGATCAACGCCAGCAACGTCACTTGCGAAGTAAACGCTTTCGTCGAGGCCACACCGATCTCCGGGCCGGCATGCAAATACGCCCCAGCATGCACCTCGCGCGCAATCGTCGAGCCGACGACATTGCACAGGCTGATCACGGTCGCGCCTTTGCGTTTCGCTTCACGCAGCGCCGCCAGCGTGTCCGCGGTCTCGCCGGATTGGCTGATGACGATGACGACGTTATTTTCCTCGATCACCGGATCGCGGTACCGAAACTCGCTGGCATATTCGACCTCGACCGGCACCCGCACAAATTCTTCGATCATATATTCGCCGATCAGCGCCGCATGCCATGAGGTGCCGCACGCGGTGATGAGAAAACGCTTCGCATTCAGCAGCGCGTCCATCGCTTCGCGCATGCCGCCGAGCCGGGCCATGCCTTCATCTTTTATCAACCGGCCGCGCATCGCGTCTTTAATGGTGGAGGGCTGCTCCATGATCTCTTTCAACATAAAATGATCATACCCGCCTTTTTCGATGCGGCCAAGATCATACGCCACCTGCTGGATTTGTTTCTGCACCGGCAAATTGCTGATGGTTTTAATCTCAATACCGTTACGGCGCACCACCGCCATTTCATCGTCATCCAGGTAACTGACTTGTTTGGTATGGTTAATGATCGCCGAGACATCCGAGGCCACAAAATTTTCTCCCTCACCGTGGCCGACGATCAACGGACTGCCTTTGCGCGCCGCGATGATCACGTCCGGCTCGTCACTGCACACCGCCGCGATGCCGTAGGTGCCTTCCACCTGCGAGAGCGCCGCGCGCACCGCTTCTTCGAATGACATGCCGTGCTGATAAAACTCTTCAATCAAATGCACCAGCGCCTCAGTATCGGTTTGCGTGCTGAACTCATGGCCTTTGGAAAGCAAATCCGTTTTGATGACGCCAAAATTTTCAATAATGCCGTTGTGAATCAGCGCGATTTTGCCTTTGCAATCCGTATGGGGATGGGCGTTGGTGGAATTGGGCACGCCGTGCGTTGCCCAGCGCGTGTGGGCGATGCCCACGCCGCCGTTGATGGCGCGATTATGCAATAGGGTTTCAAGGTTGGAAATTTTGCCCGCCTGTTTGACGACATTCACATGCCCGTTGGAAAAGGTTGCGATGCCGGCGGAATCATAGCCGCGATATTCCAGCCGTTTGAGGCCTTCGAGCAAAACCGGGACAATTGGTTTTTTACCGAGATAACCGACGATGCCGCACATGGTGAATTCTCCTCTAATGTTACCTCTTTGAAAGCGAACCGCGAACATGCTGTTTGCGCCCGCTCACGCCGAAATGGGTTACCTTAAAAATATAGCACAAAATATTAAGGATGCAATGGTTGTTTTTCCGATGCGCTTTTTAAGCCAACTCGCAGCCCATCCAAAGTTGTCTTCCTATTTCTTTTCAGCATTTATTTGCAGGATAACTTTAACATCTTTTCGCGCCTGGACTTTACTGACAAAGCCGATGGCCCCGGCCGTGGCGGCAACTTTCCCCAAAACTTCCTCTTCGGAATCCATCGCCTCCGGAGGTTCGCCTTCGCCGGACAGCAATTTTTTCAACCAGATGGATTTCATTCGCGAAGAACTTTTTCCCAGATAAACGTAAAATGCCGTCTTCACCTCGCTCGGTGATTTCAAATCAAAAACGACCACCGGTTGTCCATTGCTCCATTTCCTAATATCGCAGGTGTAGAAATCCAGCAGTTCGGATTTTTTGAGTGTATCTATCGGCACCGTTTTATGGGCAATGACCACAATCTGACTCCAGCCAGTGGTCGCTGCAGCCAACAGAAAAACCATTATTGCAATTCTCAACCTCATACCTATTTTCCCACGCGGGGATTTAAATAGCCATTTAAAAAAATACCGAAACCGCAATGGACCAAATGTTGAATTTGTCCTGTTGCTTTTCGAGAACACTTTGCATAACAAGGTTGATTTTATCATAATCGCGCACCCTGGCGAATTGGCTTTTTATGCGGATACGGTCGTTCAAATCATAAGAAACGCCTGCCGTTGACACGATAATATCTTCATCATCCGTTCTTTCAACGCCGGGAATCAGCACGGTGACCTTCACATCCGTAAGCCAGTAGCTCGCAGAGCCGTAGAGCGCCGGGGTAAAGCAATAG
>CAYUVM010000219.1:0-7312 GCA_964447935.1 uncultured Cytophagia bacterium
CCAGCGGCGTCATGTTTTCATACAACCCAAAATCCTGCGGCAAATAACCGATGGCACCGTGAAACGCCGCGCGATGTTCGGCCAAATGGCGCTCGTTGATTTTGATGCTGCCGCGATCGCGCTCCAGCACGCCGACGATGATGCGCATCAGCGTGGTTTTGCCCGCGCCGTTCGGGCCGAGCAGGCCGAACATGCCTTGCCCGATTTCCAAATCCACGCCGAAGAGCGCGCGCACCTGCGGTCGCGGCGGGCGGATGAACGGAATATTGCGCACCATCGTGTAAATGCCGCGCTTGATCTTGCACAATCTGCCGGTCGGCAATTCGGGATTGATGACGCCCTTTTCGATTTTGTTGGCAATGCGCCGGAGTTGGAAGATCAACAACGCCAGCACGGCTGCCACTGCAGTCAGCCACGGCGTTTGAATGCGAAGTTGCAAATATAAAATAAAGAGCAACACCAACAACCAACCACCACGACGGGGAAAATTTGAAATCGTTACAGGTTCATCTGTCATCATTGTTTCTTTGTTAGATGATGAATTCATTCTCAGGCGTTTTATCATGGCAGAATAATTTACGGCAAAATCATTCTGCCATTAAATCATTCTGTCAGTTGCGCTGATTTTTCCTTTTTTGACCAGAATTTCAACGAGCGCTTTTTCGTCCGGTTCCGCGGCGGCTTGCCGATGACGAAGCGCCAGCGATAATACAATTCACGCACGCCGAAGAGCCAGCCGAGCGTGAGCAAGCTTAAAATCGTCAGCCAAATTGGATTCGTGAAAAACGTGTGCAGATAAAAAAGCAACATGCCGATGGCCGCCATCCAAATTGCCGACTCGCGAATATTTTCTTTGTCCCACGGCAGCGCTAAATTGGCAACCTGTTTCGCCAGGCGGCGTTGTTGCTTATTCCATTCGCGCATGAAACGGCCTGGCAGGCCATAAATTTTGGTCAAATTTCGGATGCGAATGCGCAGCGTTTCTTCCGCCAACTGCGCTTTTTCACGGCGCACGGCGAAGAATTGTTGCACGGCGTAAATCATCCCGAGAATGCCGAACCAAATCGGCAATGCGACCAAACACGTGTAGAGTTTACTTTGATAGGTTTGATGAAAATAGTAAATCAATGTGGCGGCGGCGCTGGTGCCAACGCCCAGCCACGGCCAGCCGATTTTTTTCATCCATTCTCTGGTTTGCTCGAGGCCGACGTAAAGCACGGGAATAAACACCAGCGTCGAAACCGTTGACACCGCGAGGCCGCCGAGCACGGTGATCGCAAACGGCGGCCACAACTCCAGTTCCGTGCCCTGTTTCAACGCGAGCGGGAAAATGCCGAGCACGGTGGTTCCCGAGGTCATGAGAATCGGGCGCACGCGGCTTTGCACGGAGACCAGCACCGCGCGCTGCCAGCGATAGCCGTGCTGGTTGCGCAAAATCTCGATGCGGTCGATGAGAAAGATGCCATTGTTGACGACGATGCCGAGCAGCACGATAAAACCGAGCAAAGCCATCGGTGCGCCTTCGCTCAACGACAACGGCGTACCGCTCAACGCCAGCGTGAGCAGCGCGCCGATGATGGCGGTCGGCACCGTGCCGAGAATCACGACTGGACTGAAGAGTGATTCAAACTGCGCCGCGAGCAGCATATAAATGAGAATCGCGCCGATGCCGAGCATCCAGTAATAAACCGTCTGCTTGTTTTCCGGCTCGACTTTTTCAATGTTAAAACCGCGCGGCAAACGCAGCTCACGGATCATGCGGTCAACTTGCGCTTCGGCCAGTTCCAAGCGCGCTTTGGAATTTTGCGCCTCAGTCAAAAATTCGTAAGAAATTTTGACTTGTCGTTCCTGATTATAACGCACGATGTTGCCCGGCCCTTCGTCGACGCGAATATCGGCTACCTCGCGAATCGGCACGGGCTGGCCGGAGGCATTGATGACTTTGGTGTTTTGCACATCTTCGAGCGTGCGTTCTTCGATATCTTTCAGTTGCATCTGCACGTCGACTTCGCCGTTACTCGCATAAAACGGCGTGGCGGAATTCGCGCCTCCCGCGCGTGTCGCCCAGATGGCGTTCATCACGTCCTGCATGTTCAAGCCCCATAATGCGAGACGCAAGCGGTCGCCGCGAATCTGCAACTCCGGCGCGCCGGATTCCAATTCCGATTGCACGGCGCGATCTTCGACGTCCGGCATCGCCTGTAGCGTTTGTACAATCTGTTCGCTGATCTGTCGCAGGCCTTGCAAATCATAGCCGCGCAAACGCAACGCTTTCTCGTTGCCTAAAAATGAGGCAACATTATCGCCTCGCGGCGCACCGCTGATTTGTCGCGGCTGATCGAAATTGATATCGACGTGCTCAAGCCGCTCATTCTGCCGGCGTAGTTTTTCTTTCAACTTGTCGAGCTGCAATTCTTCCGTGCGTTTGGCCGGTTCGACAAAGCTTACATTTATATAGGCTTCTTCCGCCCGTATGCTGGCGCGCGTTTCTTTGCGATTGGGAAATTCCGCAATTTGACTTTCCAAGCGCCGTACGATTTCGTCGGTCGCATCCAACGTCGTGCCGCGCGGGGTGTTGATATAAACTTCCAAACGATCCGACGGCGTGGCCGGCGCAAAATTCATCACATAAACGACGCCGATGAACAAGCTGAACAGCAGAAACACGACGACGGTCGCGATGGTGCGCACGCGGTGGCGAATGCAGGATTTGAGCAGCAGCCGGAAAATTTCCAAAATGCGTCCGCTGCCGAATTGCCGCGGCGGTTTGCCTTTTAGTGTGCGGCTGGCGAGCAATGGAATCACCGTCACCGCGACGACCAGCGAAACAAGCAACGGAAAAATCACCGACAGCGCCAATTCGCGCACGAAAAGTTTGGCTTCGCTTTCCACAAAAAGCACGGGAAGAAAAACAAGAACCGTCGTGCCGGTCGCGGCAAAGATCGAGCGGCTCACCTCGCGCGTGCCGTCGTAGACCGCTTGGAACACGCTTTTGCCGCGCTGATAATGGCTGAAAACATTTTCCATCACCACGATGCCATTGTCCACCAACATGCCGACTGACAGCGCCAAGCCGCACAACGAGAGAATATTGATCGAGAGATTGAAGCCGTACATTAAAATGAACGTGCCGAGCAGCGAAACCGGAATGGCGATCATCAAGACAAACACGAAGCGCATTTTGCGCAGAAAAAGATAAAGCACGATCAGCGCCAGCAAAGCGCCGGTGAGCGCATTGCCCTCCACGCGGTCGATGGCTTGTTGAATCAAATCGGCTTGACTCATATTCACGACCAGCTCGTAGCCCTGCGGCTTGAGTTCTTCGTTGAGATCATCAATTTGCTTCAACACCGCGTTGGCGACCGCAAGCATGTTGCTGGTGTTATCCTTTTGCACAAAAATGCCAACGCCGGCTTTGCCATCGACGCGATACAATTGCGTGCGTTCGGCTTGGCTATAGCCGACATCTGCGACGTCTGCCAAACGCACCGGCCCGACCGGATTGATGACGAGATCGCGCAGCTCGCGGAGATCATCGACGCGACCGAGCATGTTCACATCGAGCACGCGGCCTGCGGCAATCACACGGCCGAGATGCTCGGGCTGGCGATGAAAGGCATTGATCTGCTGTTGCACGCGCGTGACCGGAATGCCCAGCGCCTCGCAGCGCGCTTCGTCGATTTTAATGCCAATCGTGCTCTGCTGCCCGCCGCCGATGTTGACGTTCACGACGCCGTCGACTTGCTCGAGTTTCGTACGCACGCGCCGCTCGGCCATCTCGCGCAACTCGTCGAGGCTCGCATTGCCGCGAATGCTCAAATCCATGAGGTACGAGGAAAAATCCGCGGTGTCGAAACGATTGACTTCGATGCGCGTGCCCACCGGCAAACGATTTTCCAGCGCGTTCATTTTCTGCTGCAATTTCAGCAGCGCGAATTTCATGTCGGTGCCGAAATTGAACGAGACTTTCGTCGTCGCGTAATCGGCAAAAACATTGGTTTCGAGATCGTGCACATTTTCGAGCGTCGCCAATTCCGCTTCAATCGGAAACGCCAGCTCGCGCTCAATTTTCTCCGGCGAGGCGCCGGCCATGCCGCTGCTCACGTAAACTTCCGGCAAAATAAATTGCGGCATGAGCTGCACCGGCAACAGATTCCACGAAATCGCGCCGAGCAAGCACAGGCCGAGCGCAAGCATCAAAACGGTAACGGGACGTTTGAGGGCGAAGGAAGTCATGTGAGTTGATATTAAGTTCTTCTCTGCAAATTTTTGTTATACGCTGTATAATATTGATAGATTTTGAAGGTCAGCGAATGTTTTTCTTTCTTCGATGGGTTTTTTGGACAAACAACCCAAACGGGGCTAATGTTATGAATACTCAATATGAACTCTGCAAGAAATCAATCACTATTTCAAATTTCTACAAGGCTTTAATTCTTGGTATTGTTCTAATCGTATCTAGTTTAGCCTTATTTGTTGACAATCTACAATCTCAAGTACGAGTTCGAGGATACTATCGCAAGGATGGTACATACGTTCGCCCACATGTACGTACAAGACCAGATGGCAATCCCTACAACAACTATTCGTTTCCAGGGAATTACAATCCCAATACTGGTGAAATTACTCGTGGCAATCCTGAAACGTACCTTCGGAATTATTATCATCAATCAGATGTAGATGACAAAGAAAGTCCGGTTCAAGTGCAAGGATACTATCGCAATGATGGAACCTATGTAAGGCCGCATGAACGCACAAGACCTGATGGTAATCCCTACAACAATTATTCATTTCCAGGCAATTACAATCCCAATACAGGCGAAACTACTCCTGGCAATCCAAAAACTTACCTTCGACATTACAATAATCAACCGGATGATGATCATGATTATATAACAATTGTTCAATTCAGCTTAAAAGAGTTGGGCTACAATCCTGGCCCAATTGACGGGATCTATGGAAACCGCACACGCACTGCGATTAGTACATTCCAACATTCAGTTGGAATTCCAAGCAGCGGTGAACTTACTCAACTAACAATTGACAAATTGGTCGAAGCTCCTAACAAGCCAAGTGAAACACGAATTCCTGATGCTTCAATATCAAAAACTAAATATACGCATCTAAGATCAGTAAGTATTCCAAATGAGTCAATCGCTAAAAGTGCAGAATATATCACTCGCCAAGAGTTTGAAAATCGATATAGCCAAGCTCAAAAGTTTTTCGAGCAATCTCATTATTCAGAAGCAATAAAGCTATTCTCAACTTTACTTAACGAAAATATTCACCCTAAATTAGCGGATAATTCACAATATTGGATTGGTGAGTGTTACTTCGGACTAGGTGATTATCGGCAGTCCATTACTGAATTCGAAAAGGTATTCAATTTCAATGATAATGATAAGTATGATGATGCATATTTAAAACTTGGCCTTTGTAATATGAAAATTGGGAAGCGCCAGCAGGCGAAACTTCACTTCAGTCAAATCTTGGATCACTATCCCGAGAGTGAATATGCTAGGAAAGCAAAGTATTTCGTGAATAAAATCGACTAGTAGCGCATTCAGTTTTGTCATCATTTTGAATTGATTCGCTCAAGACTGGTCAGTACACGTCTAAAATTGACTGCGATTAATACCGCACCCATAAAGAAGGCAGCAATTCCGGCATTTGTAGATTTAAATGTTTGCCCCAAAAAGCTGAATTCGGTAGCGCCTGTGGCACCACGATAAACGAGAATAATGCCAGCGGCTAGGAGAAGTATTCCAAAAATACTCGTGAGATACAAAACCAACGTTAAGATTGGCCGAATTTCTTTTATCTTCATATTTCCACCGTCACTTGTCTTCTCAAGCAGAACGTCAATAGCTTCATTGTGCTTATCTATCATTAACAAAACTTTGTTTCTCAAATATTGTCTGACCGATAAGCTCTTATGAGGTATTCCATTCAAAAGGGCATCAGCGATTCCCCCTGTCAAATTATCTGCGGCAATTTTCGATCTAATTGAGCTATTATAGCCTGCAACCAAAGCATCAACAAAGCTTTCAATTCTGTTGAGCAATTCAGTTTTGGTTTCATCTCCTACCTTTTTATTCTTAACCAGAGCATCTAAATCACAATCGACATGAAGTTCAGCACATTCTTTTAGATGCTTCGCAAGAAGATCTATATAAGCCTGGTACCCGGGGCCTTGTGATAACATCCCGGTCTTTCGTAAGCGCTCTGTGAACTCACGACTCTCTTGTAATTGTTTCTCTCGAATTGAAATAATCTTAAATTCATAACACCGAGAAGCCTTTTGTTTATCTATCATTGATATTTTTATTTCAACTTAATCGGTACATTTGAAATTGATGGTGCCGTAATCGAGCGAGGTAATAACATTAAAAACAGGCTGTAACTACTTTGCAATAATTCTTTTCAATTTTCTGCCAATAAATGTAAAATGCTCCCATCAAATCGAGTAGCCAAAGTTAATCGTACACATCGCGACGATGGCCGACGTGCATGATGGTAATCGTTTGCGCGTCATCATCAATTTCATAAATGACCCGATAATCGCCAACGCGAATTCGCCAACCGCTCCGTCCGGTCAATTTCTTGCAACCGGCAGGACGCGGGATGTTGGCTAAATCGCGAATCGCATCGCGCACGCGAGGATATACCAATGGCGGCAAACCGGCAAGCTCTTTTTGCGTCCGCCGAAGAATGTGAACGGTGTAGCTCATCCGCGGCTTTGCTCGATTTCGGCGACGGCTTGCTCAAAAGGAATGGCCTCATCGCCGGAAGCTTTGGCCGTATCATATGCGCGCAAAGATTCCAATTCTTCGAGTTCTTCGAGCAGTCTGCGATAAGTTTCAATGTCTAAAAGTACGCTTAAGCGTTGTCCGCGTTCGTCTACGACAAAACGTTCTTGCAGTAAAATCATTTTAATCTCCAAAACAGTATTGAAATTCTAACGGTTTGGCTTCATCACAATACTGTTTCTACAGTTTATAATCAAGAAAAATTGCGATTTACTTGTAGCACTCACGGGAAAATGTAGCACAGACATCTCGACTATACAGACAGGATGTCTGCGCTACCAAAACTATTTCTGCTTCACTTCGCTCATCAGCGCCAGCAAATTATTTTCCGAATCGCGGAAGAACGCCATCCACAATTCGTGATCTGGCATTTTCGCGATGAGATGCGGTTCATCTTCAAATTTTACGCCACGGCCAGAAAACATTTGAAAAACATTTTGTATATCATCGACTTTGAAATAAATAATCGAGCTGGGATGATCGAACTCCGGCTTTTCTGGCAG
>CAYUVM010000220.1:0-7306 GCA_964447935.1 uncultured Cytophagia bacterium
ATTATGCCGAAGGCGTATTTTTGCAGGAATACATGGGCCGCGCCGAAGCCGGCCATATCGCCGTGGTCAGCGGCGGCGAAATTTATTCGCTGGTCACCAATCAGGAATACAAACGCGCGTTCGATGGCAACATGGGCATCGTGGCCGGCGCGCCGCTCGGCGGGTTGGCGGAAAAGGATCCGGGGGACAAATACGGCCTCGCGCGCGAGTTGCTGCATCCGCTGCTGCCGTGGTTTCGCGAAACCAATTTTCACGGCCCGGTGCAAGTCACCGCGGCCCGGCGCGAGGACAAATGGCATGTCCTCGAATACAACGTGCGCATGGGCGTGACCTCGACGCAAATGATTTTACGCCTGCTTAAAAATCCGTTCGAAGTGATTTACCACACCGCGCGCAACGAGAAAGTCACGCCGCAATTTCGCGACAACCTGAATTTCGGCGCGTCGTTGACGCTGGCGGGATTCGGTTATCCCTATGTCAGTATTCAAGGCCCGAAACTTCCGGTGAAATTGACGGCAGCGCCAACCTGCGATATTTGGTGGAACGAAGTCGCGGAAGATGCGCGCGGCAGTTTAGTGATGACCGGCCATCGCATCGCCGATATTGTCGCCGTTTCCGAGGCGCTGGACAAATCTCTCGCGCTGGCCTATGAAAACATCCGCAAGCTGAAATGCCTCAGCAGTTATTTTCGCACTGACGTCGGCATGAGTCTGTGGCCGCCGGGAAAAGAGTGAACCGAGAGCAATATGATATCACTTCAACAACCGCACGCGCCGTTGCGGCCGGCCTGGGTGGAAATCAATCGCACTCAACTCCGTCGTAATTTGGACCTCATTCGCGCTGATATGCCGCCCGGGCTAAAATGGGGTTCGGTGGTAAAAGATCAGGCCTACGGCCACGGCGCGGTGGAGATTGCCCGCGAAACCGTTCACGCCGGCGCCTCACTTTTAGCGACGGCCACACTCGACGAAGCGTTGGAGCTTCGGCAGGCCCAACTCGGTGCGCCAATTTTAGTCTTCGGCGAGCGCCCGGCCAATGAATTGGCGGTGTGTATTGAAAATGATTTTTCGATTTTTGTTCATGACATAACGCAGGCGAAACAAATTAATGAATTGGCTCGACAACAAGGAAAGCGCGTCAGTGTGCATCTCGAAATCGACACCGGACTCAACCGCTACGGCGTGCGCTGGACAAAGGCGCTGCCGGTGGTCGCCGCGGTGGTGCAGCTCGATAATTTGCAACTTGCCGGTCTGATGACGCATTTCGCGATGTCGGATGAACTTGACAAAACCTTCGCCAACGAGCAACTCCGCCGATTTGAGGAAGTGCTTCGTGAGCAAAAAGTTTTTGATCAAAAAGCAATTTTGCGGCACACCTGCAACAGCGGCGGTTATCTCGATCTGCCGCAAGCGCATGGCGATATGGTGCGCATCGGGATTTTGCCGCTCGGCGTTTATCCCTCGAAAGTTTGCCGGCGTCTCGCCGGTTTATTGCCCGTCATGTCCGTAAAAACGCGCATTGCCGCTATTAAAGAAATCGAGCCGGGCGATACTGTCGGTTATGGCATGCGCTATCGCGCCGAATCCAACCGCACGATTGCAGTGCTGCCTGTCGGTTACGGCGACGGTTTTCCCCGTTTGCGCAATACGGGTTATGTTTTAATCCGAGGCCAACGCGCGCCCATTATCGGCGGCAATGCAATGGACGCCATGATGGTCGATATCACCGGCATTCGCGAACCCCAACTGTGGGATGAGGTTGTCGTTATGGGCAAACAGGGCAACGACGAAATTTCCGTGCACGATCTTGCGGCGTGGGGCAATACAGTTTCTTATGATATCATGACGCGCTGGAGCGTGCGGATGCCGCGCCTCTACATTGGGTAAACTGATTTTTACAGAACAGGACAGCCAGAATGGCAAGTAGGATCAAAGTTTCATCATTTGTAGCACTCATTATTTTTTGTAGCGGCTGCGCCAAAAACAATGAGCAAAATTCAAGTATACAATATTTCCGTCTCGAGGGCTTGAATCGTTTTGTGCAAACCACCGCCGCCAATCCGCCAATAGTTTATCTGCATCAAGGCTTAACGCCGGAAGCACAACTGGCCGCGGCGCCGGAGTGCGGTTTGGGCACGCTGGAGGATTTGACCGGCGCGGCGCGGCTTTATCTGCGCCACTTTGAAATGAGCGGCGATACGACAAGCCGGCGGCAGGCGCAAGCTTTATTGCACACAGTTCTGCTTTTGCAAAAACCGGACGGATTATTCTTTAATTGGATCGCGGCAAATGGCCAACCGGCGTCATGTAATAATGATAATGTTGACCGCTTCGGCTATCCAGAAGTTCAGGCGCTGTGGGCGCTGGCCACCGGCATCAAAAATTTCGAACAAGACGATCCCGTCTTCGCGCAAAAAATGCATGCGGCCTTCTGGCGCAGTTTCGCTCATGTCGATTCAGGTTTGAGTCATTATGGAAATTTTTATGAAAAGGCCGGCATGAAATTTCCGGCATGGCTGCCTTTTCGCAGCAGCGCCGATGCGGCGAGCCAGTTGGTTCTCGCTTGCACGGCGTTGGCGCCGAGTGCTTTGAACGAGGCGCCACAGACGCAACGGCTGGAAAAGGCCATGCAACAATTAGCCGAGGGCATTCAACAAATGCAGGCCGGCAATGTCGAGCAATTTCCCCACGGCGCGCACCTTGCATTTGAAACGTACTGGCATAGTTGGGGCAATTACGCCATGCAAGCGCTGGCCCTCGCCGGCGCGCGATTTAATCGGCAAGATTTCATCGCGTCGGCGCTGAACGAAGCCGATCATTTCGTTCCGTATTTACAGCAGAATCAATTTGTGCATCGCTTCAATTTGTTGGAAACGCAAGCCAATCCGAACCGCATGGATTATTTTCCGCAAACCGCGGCGGATATTCATCCCTTAATTGCCGGCCTGCTGGAATTGTCGCATGCCACCGGCAAACGGCAATATGCGCGGCGGGCCGGTGAAATCGCGCGCTGGTTTCGCGGTGAAAATAAGGCCCATGAAGCGGTTTATATTGCCAAATTGGGTTTGGCGCACGACTTTGTTCAGGGGCACAACAATATCCCGACAACTTTTACGGCCGCCGCCACCGTCGAGTCGTTGCTGGCGATTCTCGCGGTCGAAAATAACGCCGACGCCCGCAGCGAGTTTTATGCAAAAATTGAAAATGTGCTCGAAGGGAAACCGTGAAAAAACTTATTCTGCCCGCAGGCGTTTTTTTTGCGCTTCTCTTTTCAGATAAACCCAGCGTCGCGCAATCCCCAGCCCCGGTTGCACATTCCCCGCTGGCGCTGCAGACTTTTAATTTAAGATTGACCGCGCGCGGCAGCACGCAGATTTATGCTGGTTTTGAACTGCGCTCCGATTGGCAAGCGCCGATCACCCGTATTCGGGGCGAGCTTCATCGTTACGGCACACTGCGCGTTGATTGGGGCTTGGCCGACAATGTTTCTTTTCATATTCGGGGGGCGGTCAGACAAATTTTAAAAGCCAACTCTGCCACCGTGGCGCGTGATGCCGGTGATTTCAGTCTCGCCACCGTCGTGCGCGTATTAGCGGAAAAATCGCATCGTCCGGCCTTCGGTTTTCGCGTCGAAACCAAATTACCCAACACCAACCAAGATCGCGGCATCGGCAACAACACGACGGATATTGCCATGGCGATTTTATTGACAAAGCAATTTGGCCCGGCTTTGGTTTTTTCTGATCTCGGACTCGTGATCATGTCCGCGCCAAAACAAATCAACGATCAAAACGACGCGCTGGTTTACGGGCTTGGTACATCGTGGAGTTTAAGCAAAAGTTTGCAACTGGCAGGCGAGATCAATGGCTTCACCTCGCCGCGCGATCAAATTCCCCTCGGCACGGAAGATCGCAGCGCCGCGCGAGCGGGCGTGTCGTGGAAATTTTCAAAATTGGCTTTGGAAGTCATGGCGGCAAAAGGGTTGGCGCGGCGCGAGGGTGATTGGGGTTTTACGGCGGGCTTTAGTACGCAATTTCCGGCGCTTAAAAGTGAAAAATAAAAAGCCTGTTCTAAAAAGCAGAACAGGCCCGTCCTCCCTCCTCGATCAGCGAAGAGATCTCCCGATTCTCCTTTTAAATTCTCCAAGGATAGCCGGGGCCAATAAAATCAGGTCTGCATGATTTCGGCTTCTTTGTGCTTCAACGTTTCATCAATCAGGCCGATGTGTTTATCGGTGAGTTTTTGCAATTCCTTTTCCTGCGCCTTCTCGTCGTCTTCCGGAAGCTGACCGTCTTTCTTGGCTTTCTTGAGATGCTCGAGCGCGTCACGGCGGACATTACGCACCGCCACCCGGCTGTCTTCCGCCAGCTTCTTGCAGATTTTCACAAATTCCTGCCGGCGTTCTTCCGTAAGCTGCGGAATCGGAATGCGAATGGTCACGCCGTCGTTCTGCGGATTAAAACCGAGATCGGCTTTCAAAATCGCCTTCTCGATTTCGCCGATGAGATTTTTCTCCCATGGCTGGATGGTAATGAGCCGCGGTTCCGGCGTGTTGACGTTGGCAATCTGCTTCAGCGGCACCGGCGCGCCGTAATAATTCACGCGCACGCTATCCAGTAGCGCCGGCGAAGCTTTGCCGGTGCGAATCTTGGATAATTCCTCACGGCTGCTATCCACCGCTTTTTTCATGCGGCTTTCGGCATCTTTGGTAATCGGATGAGTCATATTAATCACCAATCACTTTCGTTCCAATTTTTTCACCCAGAATCACCCGTTTGATGTTTCCGGGGTCGGTCAAATTAAAAACTATAATGGGGAGTTTATTATCCATGCTTAACGTGACTGCGGTCGTGTCCATGACCTTTAGGCCGCGTTTGACCACTTCCAGGTAGGTTACCGTGTCGTATTTTCGGGCGTTGGGGTTGGTTTTGGGATCGGCGTCATAAACACCGTCGACCATCGTGCCCTTGAGAATGGCGTCGGCTTCAATCTCGATGGCGCGCAGCGTGGCAGCAGTATCGGTGGTAAAATAAGGATTGCCGGTGCCGGCGGCAAAAATCACCACGCGGCCTTTTTCCAAATGGCGGATGGCGCGGCGGCGAATGAACGGCTCGGCGATTTCTTCCATCCGGATTGCCGTTTGTAGTCGCGTAAAAACGCCGCGGCGTTCCAGGTAATCCTGCAGCGCCATGCCGTTGATCACCGTGGCCAACATGCCCATGTAATCGGCCTGCACCCGGTCCATCCCGCGGGCGCTCGCCGACAAACCGCGAAAAATATTGCCGCCGCCGATCACGATGCCGATCTGCACGCCAAGCTCGGCGATGGTTTTGACTTCCTGCGCAATTTGATCGACGATTTTTGCATCAATGCCATGGCCTTGTTGGCCCATGAGCGCTTCTCCGCTCAATTTGAGCAAAACCCGCTTGAAGACCGGCGTGGCGCCGGTTTTAACTTTGGGAGTCACAGGCATTGAGCTCGCCAGTTGATAAGCCATTTGCGTCCTATAAATTTTAACAAACCCGGACGCTGATCAAAAAACACGTCGAGTTTGCCGGGCGCGGCGTCAATGAAGCAGTGCAAAGTTGTCAAAGCCCTCCCGTGCTGAATTAAGCGCCGAGTTGGAAACGAACAAAACGTCTCACGCTGATGTTCTCGCCCAATTTGGCAATCACATCGGTGATGACTTGTTTCACCGTGCGGTTCTGATCTTTGATGAAACTTTGTTCGAGCAAAACATTTTCTTGATAAAACTTCTCGAGTTTGCCCTGCGCAATGCGTTCCACCACATTTTCCGGTTTTTTCTCGTTGCTGGCCTGCGTGCGATAGATTTCGAGTTCCTTATTGATTTGTTCCGTCGAAACCTCTTCGCGGCTAACGGCGCGCGGATTGGTGGCGGCAATTTGCATTGCCAAATCCTTCACCAACCCGCGAAACTCCGGCGTCTTCGCCACAAAATCAGTTTCGCAGTTCACTTCAATGAGCACACCTAACCGGCTGCCGGGATGAATGTAGGACTCAATCAAGCCTTCATTGGTCGCACGGCCGACTTTCTTCTCGGCGCTTGAAATACCTTTTTTGCGCAGCCACTCCACCGCCTTGTCCATGTCGCCGCCGACTTCAACCAGGGCTTTTTTGCAATCCATCATGGCGGCGCCAGTGCGCTCACGCAACGTTTTGACAATATCTGCTGATATATTGGTAGACATTTTATACCTCCACTTATGCTTTATCTTCTTCGTCTGACGCCTTGCCGGCATAGCGCGCTTCCGACGCTTCTTCGTCTTCTTCCGTTTCTTTCTGTTCGGCGCCGGTGCGTAAGCCGCTCAAACCTTCCAGAACCGCATCCGATATTGCCCGGGTAATGACCGAGACGCTGCGAAAAGCGTCGTCATTGCCCGGCACCGCATAATGCACGACATCGGGATCGGAATTGGTGTCGACAATCGCGAAAATTTTAACGCCGAGGCGCGCGGCTTCCGTCACGGCGATGGATTCTTTAATTGTATCGACGATGAACATCGCCGCGGGCAGGCGCGTCATGTCGCGAATGCCGCCGAGCGTTTTCTCCAGCTTTTCACGCTCGCGCTCCAAAGAGAGAATTTCTTTTTTAGTGATTTTGTCGTAAGTGCCGTCCGAACTCATCTTCTCGATGTTCTTCAGGCGTTTGATGCTTTTTTTGATGGTGCTAGAATTCGTCAACATACCGCCGTGCCAGCGATCATTGACGTAGTACATGTGGCAACGCTCGGCCTCGGCCTTTATAATATCGCGTGCCTGTTTTTTGGTGCCGACAAAAAGAACTTTATCACCGGAACGGACGGTGTCAACCATCGCGTTGTACGCCACTTGCAGGCATTCGAGCGATTTTTTCAGATCGATGATATGAATGCCGTTGCGCTGCATGAAGATGTACTTGCGCATCTTCGGGTTCCAGCGCCGGGTCAAGTGGCCAAAGTGGGTTCCGGCCTCTAATAAATTTTGCAAAGTTACACTAATCATATAAACAACTGCTCCTGATGATTTTGGGGTTCTCGCTCCGCTTATTTTTAAAATGTACGCGGAACGCCGCCACCTGGCTGCAGGCGGTGCTACTGCCTGACCGGCGTGTGTTCCATCATTGTGGAAACCCCGACGCCGCAGCCCGATGTGTGAAGTCTGGTCGCTGGTTTCTGGTTGCTTGAGATTTTTACCAGCAACGAGAGACCAGCCCCGATTAGCCTTACTAAAAAACAAAAGGAAGATCGGGGTTTACCGTTTCGAAAATTGGAATCTTTTGCGCGCGCCTTTTTGGCCGTATTTCTTGC
>CAYUVM010000221.1:0-7280 GCA_964447935.1 uncultured Cytophagia bacterium
GTCCTTATCCAGCAAATTACCTTTGCGATCCTTTTTAAACACCGCGCGAAAAACCCAGCCGTGGCCGTGATAATCCGCAAACTGTGTGCGCTTGAGTTTGGGATTGAGCTTCGTTACGGTGCGCAGAAAATTCGGATCGCTCCAATTGCCGCGCAGCACCGCTTCTTCCGGGTTGGCGTCTAAAATGGCAAAGGCTTCGGAAACAGTAGGATACTTCTGTTTGTCGGGATACATCCACTTGCCGTCGGTTTCATAATCCCACATTTGAAAACCGAGATACGTGTTCATAAAACCGTTCGGCTGGTGCATGTGACACACCATGCATTGGCTGGTCGGAATCGCTTTGGTAAATTGATGCATGATCGGATGGCCCGATTGTCTTTTGGGAATCGCGGCATCCGCCGTTTGCGCAAAACCGCGATTGCCGAATTTCGCATACGGCCCGGAATGCACCGGCGAGCGATCATTTGCATAAACCACGTGACACGAGGAGCAGCCGCTGGCGCGATAATCGCCTGAGTGATCGTTCGTGCCCATGAATGAAAGGTTCGGATCGTTCAAGCGCGTTTTTTGCAAATTCAACACCGGCGAGCTGATGAGCAGCTCGGTGCCGAGGCCGCGATTGCTGAGTTTATTATCGGGCCGTCCCGGCTCATCCAAAATATTCGGAATGCCGATCTCTGAGGGATTGCCGCGCGGAATTTTCCCGCCGCGCTCGAAGCTTCTGAAATAATCGCCCGGCTGCGCAATCTCCCAACGCGGCAGCGGCAGTAAAAATGCGAGCACGCCTTTTTTCAATTCCTCCAGCGTCGGCGGCGGCACGGTGTTGAGGCGCTGCGGTTCGCCGTCGCGGCTGTAGCTTTCGCCCAAAACATAATTTTTTGTTGAAACGATGCCGTTGTTGTAGGCCGCGCCGCCCCACAACAAGCTCGACGTCGTCATCATGCTTTTTTTAACATTCAAAACTTCTTGCGCATGACATGGCGCACAGCTTTGCTCGGCCACGCGTAAATCGCTCGGATTGACGAAACGAATGAATTCCGGGTTCTCTTCATTCAGCAACGTGTACGTGCGTTCAGGATTTGCCGAGGTCGGCCACCGTGTCGCAAAACGCGGCATGACGTGCGCCCTCGCCATCGTGTTCGCCGTCGCGTCGCCGCCGTGGCAATCCGTGCAGCCCAATTTCACCGCTGGCGATTTATGCATGCTCTCCACGCCGGCATGGCATTTCAAACAACTCTTGCTTTTACGGTCAGCATCAGCTTGCGATTGGCGGATGAGTTTATTGTCTTGCGCGAAAGAGATGGCCGAAAATAATAAAAGGCCAATTATACAAAGAAAATTCTGACCAATAGAAGAAACCGCGCGGCGAATTAAAATTTTTATCAATTCGGTTGTTACTATTCGCTGACAAAATCTTTCGGCGTTAAATTCCTCGACCCTGAGCAATTTTTTAATCATCCTGTTTTTCTCAAATCAGTAAGTAAAGCTTAGCAACGTAAAAACCGAAAATAACGTTTGCTTCGACTGATAAATGCTGGTGAATCCCGCCAGCGGCGACAATCCGGTGGCTGCCAAAGTAAAGATGGCGTTGTTATTCAAAAAGGGCCGGTAAATCAAGCCGAAGCCGTAGTCGATGCCGAGATGGTTGCTGATCGCCGGTTGATTTAAAAATTGTTGCAATGACGTCGTGTTGACAAAGCGCAAATAATTGCCGTTGAACACCGCTTTCAATTTTGGCGTGACTTCGGCGTCGAACGCGAGATTGAACAACAGCAAGCCCGGATTGACGAAATTCGGCTGGCCTTCGGTTTTGCTGCTGCGCAGGCTCGGCAGCAGGCTCGTTTTGTTGACGAGATTGACGCCCATTAATTTGATGCCCTGCAAGTTCCAAAAGCTGAACGGGCCTCCTGCAAATGCAGTTTGATCAATGATCGTGTCAAAACCCTGCCCGCTGTTATCCTGCGGATTCGGATCGCCGGAAGCATAGAACACCGAGGCGCGATATCGTTTCCAATCTTTATCCACCGAAAGCTCCAGCGCGGCCATCTGCGCATTGAGGCGAATCCGCTGGTTGGCGAGCTGGTTGAAGGTGTCTCGGCCCAGCACTTGATAAAAGGCATGATTAATATTGAGCGTGCCGAAATGCCCATCGCCCGTCCAACCGAGATAATAGGCATTAATCGTGTGCGGCCGCACCGTGCCGATAACCGCGGGGCGAATCGGAAACCCGTTGGTGTCTTGATAGATGCTGGCGCGATCGTTATTATAATGGAAACTCAATTGGCCGGTATAACCGAGCGTGAATAAATCCTGCCGGTACAAATTCGCAATATAAACGCGTTGATTGCGATCTTGAAAAACCGTGTTAAGCTCGCTGTTGGTGTCTTTTTCCAACATGTAAAAATACGCGAGATTGTATTGATATCGATTCGAGCGCCAATTGCCGAACAAGCGCCCGCCCAAATTCAGATCGTTAAAAATGAAGCTGCGAAAATCACTGCCAAAACGCTGGATTCCGGCTTTGACGGAAACGAAATCGAAATTATCGCTGAGATTGCCGAGATGTTTTTCCAGCGAAAGTTCTTGAAACGCAATTTGGCGATCGGTGCGATTCGCGCCACGTTGCGCGTTGATGTTGACGCCGTTGTTCTCGCGCAGCGCCACGTAATTCAAATTAAACACCGGCGTGATGCGTAACTCCCAATCACGCGGTCGAAACGCCACTTGCCCGTGGTAGAAATCGAGGCTCAATCTGAGCGTATTGAGCGAAATAACACGTTCGCCCTGCCCAAAAAAATTTTGACTCTGCACCGCGGCTGTGCTGATGCCGCTCGGCGTTGGCAGTCGCACGACGTCCACGAGATAATCCGTCGCGGCGGTGAAAACTAAAAACGTGTTTTGGCCGAGAATCGGGTAATCGCCTTTCAGCCGGTTTTGATTATAAGGATCATACCAACGCCCTTTGACGTTTTTTTCATACGGCGGCGTTTTGATGTCGCGCCAGCGATCCGAAATTGGCTCGAAATCTTTCGGCATTTTCTCGCGCAGCTTGGCGGCTGGCGGCGTATTTTTTTTAACGGCGGAGGAATCGCGCGGCGTTTGGCACATTGCTTCAATGGAGAAAAAAGCGCAAACGCAGCCAACCATCAAAAACAAAATAAATTTGTGTTGCATAAAAATCGTCAATTCGAATAACTTTAAATATCTTCGCCGCGAAAAATTTTAAACCACAAAGACACGAAGACACCAAGAAAAATAGTTAACTTCGTGTCTTTGCGCCTTCGTGGTTAAACTGCGTTGCGGCTAAAAGAGCGCCAGATAATCATAACTTCAGGAATTGGATGTTTGATGGTAACGCTGAAGCCTAAAGGCGCGGCTACGAACTTACTTGAGATCCGGTTGGCGCGGAAATTTGACGTATGGCAACCTCACATTGAGGTATGAAATTTGATCGGATCGCATCGCCAGCGGCGCTTCAAAGCCCATCGCGCCGGCGGCAGCGATGTAATCGTCCTGATCAACGCCGTCACCGCTGATCCCAATGCCGCCGGCGAGTTGGCCGTTTTTATAAAGCGGAATGCCGCCGGGAAAAACTGTGAGGCCGTTTTGAAACGGCGACCGGATCGGCATCAAACGTTGATATTGAAAATCGAACTGGCCATCAACGTAAGTGTAAAGCGGTCCCATCACCGGCGGCCGCGCGCCTGGCAGCGTGCCTTGATCGATACCGGGCGGATAAAACCGTTGCGACAAAAATCCGATCGCGCGCGTGCTCATCGCCAACTGCTGATTCGCCGGCAGGCTGAGAATCATGCGCAAATTGGCGCCGAGCGGATCGGCCGGATTGCTGAACGCGATTACCGAACGCGCCTTTTGCACGCACACGTCATAACTGAAAATCGTCGCATCCGGCGTGCGCCAGATGCCAAGCACGGTGCCATCCAGATCGGCGACGGCAATAAAAACTTGCGCCGGATTGCCCAACGGCAAGCGAATCGCCGCGCGCGTGTTGGCTGCTTTGTTCGCCGCTTGCATGATCATTTGCCGCACGTCGCTCGCCGTCAACACCGAGCCGCCTTTGATACGATAATCATGGGTTGCATCATACGTCACCTCGCCCTGCGCCGGAAATTTTGCCGGCGGCGTCGGTTGAATCGGATATGTCGGATCGACCGAACCGCGCGTGGCGAGGCTGTCAAATGTAAACGTGAAATTTCCCACCGGCGTTGTGGCGTTTGAATATGGCAGGCGAATGCCGTCGAGGTAAATATTATCACCGCGCAACTGGCCCGGCACTTGGTAGCCGATGATTGCGCCAAGCGCAATGATTTCGTCGCGAGCGACGCCGGCGCAACTTGTATTAATGCTGTTAAGCAAAACAAACGTATCCGAGCCGCTGCTGATGCCCAGGCCACCGGCGAGCGCGCCATTTTTATAAATAGGAACGCCGCCGGGAATGTTCGTCAGACCCGGTTGGCCCGGCGCCGGAGGTTGCAGCGGGCCCAGTGGTGGACGCGGCCCCCCGTTTGGTTGAATGTCGCTGTCGCTGCGATTCGAAAACGGCACGCCAAACAGCGGCCCGGCCGGCGTATTGTTGAACGTCGCCGTGGGCGGGAAATGGGTGCGGGTCGTAAAACATCCGGTAATCGTCGTGAACGCGTGTTGATTGCTGCTAATAAATGCGGCCGTGCGGGCCTTGGCAATTTCCCCAAACAATCCCTCGGAAGGCGCGCCAACGCGCCGCGCGCCGCTCATGCGAAAAATGCCGAGCACGTTGGCTTCACGATCGACGATGGCGACGTTGATGGATTCGTTGAGACGCTGCGCCTGTTCCACCGCCTGCGTCATTAGCGTTTGAATATCCTGCGTCGTCAAGGTTGGCGTATCCGTTGGCGTCGAATTGATCGGCACCGGTCCGGAATCGCAGCCGCAAAGGCCGAGGCAGGTCAATCGAATTGCTATCACACTCAACACAGCCTTCATCTTGAATCGAAACGACATGACAAATTACTCCTGCTAAAATTTTGTAGTAATGCCTTCGGGCGTAAAACGGAAATAGCTTTGGGGAATTGCGCGCCTGCCCCGCTCCGCCGTTCCTTGCTGCATTATAACGCGGGGCGGAGAAGGCACTACCACGAATGAATCTATTTCTGTTCTAAAACTTCCACCACCACCGGCCCCTGCGGTTTGGCCATGCATGCAAGACGATATTTCCCGGCGGCGAGCTTGTTGATATCTTCCAGTGTCCCCTGTTCCTCATCGCCGATTGGACTCATATTTTCCTCACCAGAAATAATGCGAATCGGATCGATGCCGCAACTGCCGATGCGGCAATCGGCTTTGAATTTCAAACCGTTCTTCTCCGCAATTTCGCAAATAGTCTGCCCAGGTTTGAAAGGACAACTCTTGCCGGAATTTTTGAAGACGACCACCATGCCCTCGGGTTTGGCTGCCATCGGTTCGGCTTTCTCAAACTCGCGCTGGCGGGCCTCAGGTTTTTGGCTTCGTTCTTCAAACTTTGGGCTTCGGGCTTCCAACCTCGGGCTTTCCATCTCGGGCCTCGGCCCTCGAACCTCAACCTTTTGGCTGCGGACATCGGACTCCGGACTGCGTACCTTTTTAATTTCCGTATTAAAAATAATCGTCCGCCGCGCGGCTTCTTTTTTCAAGCAAAATTTTAATAGTTGATTGCCGACACGAAACTGATCATCCGGCTCCAGCGGAATGGAATTTTTGATTTTAAGAAAACTTCCATTGGCACTGCCCAAATCTTTCATCCAAATTTTCCGGTCTTTAAACGTAATCGACAAATGCCGGCGCGACAGCGTCATGTCGGCCTGATCCAACGTGATATCCGGCGCCTGCCGCCCCAGCACGATGGTTTGTCCAGAAAGCTCAAAGCGATTCAAGGGCTTGCCATTTACATCGATATGAATAAATGAGGCGCTGCCGTTTTCAATCGCAAACAACAGCATCTGTTTGCCGATACGGACTACATTGCCGTTAAAAATTTCCGCTGGCCGCGCTTCTTTAAGTTTGATGAAAACGCCGTTGGTGCTGCCATCGTCGCGGAGAAAATATCCCTCCGGACCGTGTGAGATCGACGCATGCCGCCCGGAGAGCAACATGTCTTCGGGAAAATTGACCTCGCACTCTTTGCGGCCAATTGTGGTGAGGCCGTTTGCGGTGACAGAAAATTCGTCGCTTTCAACATTGCCGGAGATGAGGCGGACGAGAACCGCCTGCTGTTCTTCAATAGAACGCGCCGCCGCGAGGCTCGCTTTCGGCGGCCCCTCGCTTTCCACAATCGAGGTCTTCGCCGCCGCAAATTTTGGTTCGCTACGTTCTTCTTGAAAATCAAGATCGACGCGAATGACTTTCTTGCCTGCGAGTTTTTGCGCCACCGCTTCGGCAACGAGCACGCCGTCGCGCAACGCCGCTTTGATATTGCCGCGCCGTCGGATTTCCTGAAAAGATTTGGGATCCGCTTCAAAATTTTCCGTCTCAAGGTAAGCCGGGCTTAAAATATCACCGAGGAGAAAAACGTTCGGCTGTTGCGTTTCGAGCAACGGTGTGACAGCAAAGCGTTGTTTGTTGCCCGGCCCGCCGGTGATCATGTTGATGCCCAGCGTGTTCAACAACGCGCTCGGGATATCTTCGCCAATGCACGCAATGCAATTCTCCTTCGCAAATTCCAGATGCGAAGTCTCGCGCGGCCGGCCGTTCAGATCGCGGCGGTCGGTGCGCAGCGAAAGATAGTCTTTTTTATCATCGGCAGTGATCACCGCCGCCGGCTCGCTGTACGGATAATGCCGGATATTGCCGTTGCCCATGTAAGCCTCAAAAAAAGCCTCGGCCAGGGCTTTGGAAACTTTCGGCAATTTATCGCCGCGATACGACCAGTAAACCGCGGTCGCATCATTGGCCTTAATTTTCGCTTGTGAAATCGCAATCACCGCTTCGGCAGCGGAAGTGCCGCCGCCGATCACCAACGCCGGCGCGCCAACGTAACGTGCGGCTTCCGACAGGCGGTAGGCGATGCCTTCAGTGTTGCCGGGAATATCAAAACGCCGTGGCACGCCGCGCCCAATGGCAATCAGCACATGCTTGGCAAGATAATTTTGCTCTGCCTTGCTATGATGATTGTAAGCGCGCACTTGCCAGACGCCGTCTGGACGCCGTTGCAGCCCGAGCAACTCGACACCGATTTGCGCGGGAATACTATGCGCGTGATAAAAATTTTTCCACTGCTGGCACATGTCGTCTTTGTCAATCGG
>CAYUVM010000222.1:0-7273 GCA_964447935.1 uncultured Cytophagia bacterium
GCAATGCCGCCAGCGGCAAAATCGGCGGATTGCTCAATTGCCAGCCTTCCGCGCCAGGGATGACATCGAAATGCGGTCCCATTTGAAAACGCGTTTTTTTATTGTGCCCCCACCAACCGGCAAAGCGGGGCAACTCCGGCTTGTTCGCGTGCCGCTCATGCACGAAGCAACCGGCAAGGCTGCCGGGGCCAGCATTGAGGTATTTATAACTGCACCACGCGGCAAAGTCGACATTCCACTCGTGCAAACGCAAAAGCAAATTTCCAGCGGCATGTGCGAGGTCGAATCCAACAACGCAACCCTTGGCGTGACCTGCTTGCGTGATGCGCTCCATTTCAAAGGCTTGCCCGGTTGCATAATTGACGCCGCTCAGCATGATCAACGCAATGGAGTCGCCTTCCTTTGCAATGAACGCTTCAATGTCTTCAGTGCGAAGATTCACTTCGCTTCCGCGCGGGTGCAATTCAATCAAGGAAGTTTTTGGATCGAAGCCATGAAATTTAATTTGCGATTGGACGGCATACTGATCGGAGGGAAACGCATTGGCTTCAATGACGATCTTATGCCGCTGCGGCGTCGGGCGATAAAACGAAACCATCAACAAATGCAAATTCACCGTGAGCGAATTCATCACCACGACTTCCAGCGGTTTCGCGCCGACGAGCCGCGCCGTTTGCCCGGCGAGAAATTCATGATACGGCAGCCACGGATGTTTCGCCTGCAAATGCCCCTCGACGCCGAGCAATTCCCAGTCTTTTAATTCCTGCTCGACATAAGCGCGCACGGTTTTAGGCTGCAATCCCAATGAGTTGCCGCAGAGATAAATGCAATCACCGCCGCTTTTCGTTTTGGGAATATGAAAACGCTCGCGGTATTTGGCCAATGGGTCGTGCGCATCCATTTCGAGGGGAAATGATTTCGTATTTTGAAAATCTGTTTTCATGATGTGTTTTTTTGAGCCGCCATGCTCTATGCACTTTGCGCCAATCCCAACCACTCCAACGCTGTTCCGCCAAGCAATCTCGCTTTCGTCGTTTCGCTCAAATCCGGCATCGACTCAATCAATTTACCCGGCTCCAACTCACCGAGCGGAAAGGGATAATCCGAGCCGAGCGCGATACGATTTTCTCCGACCAGATCGATGAGATATTTCAGCATTACCGGATCATGCACGAGGGAGTCGAAATAAAATTTGCCAAGATACTCGCGCGGATTCACGTTGTTATCAACGGCGCAGAGATCGGAACGCGTTTTGAAGCCCTGCTCGATGCGGCCAATCGTGGCAGGAAAGGCGCCGCCGCCATGCGCGAAAGCGACGCGTAGTTTCGGCAGCCGCTCGAACACACCGCCGAAGATCATCGAACAAATTGCCAGTGAAGTTTCCGCTGGCATGCCGACGAGCCACGAGAGCCAGTATTGTTGCGTGCGCTCTTTGCCGAGTGTTTCCCACGGATGCACAAAAACCGCCGCCCCCAACTCTTCCGCCGCTTGAAAAAGCGGAAAAAATTCCGAATCATTCAAATTACGGCCATTCACGTTCGTGCCGATTTGAATGCCGGCCAATCCCAATTTTTTAACGCAACGTTCCAATTCTTTTATGGCGAGATCGGGCGCTTGCATCGGCACCGTGCCCAATCCGATGAAGCGTTGCGGATAAGCCGCGACGAGACTCGCGATATGATCGTTAAGTAATTTGGAAAGATCGAGCGCGTCCGCTGGCTTCGCCCAATAACTGAACATCACCGGCACGGTGGAAAGCACCTGCAGGTCAACACGATGCTGATCGCATTCTTTCATGCGTATTTCCGGATTCCAGCAATTCTCCTGCACCTCGCGAAAAAATTTTCCGTCAATCATCATTCGCGCACAGCCCGGCTTATGATGCTCCAAATTGACAAAACCGCCGTAGCCGTATTTCTCCTTGAGATCAGGCCAATGCTCCGGCAGGATGTGGGTGTGGAGGTCGATTTTAGGATGAATAAACTGCTGATTTTGCATGAAATTCTCGTTTGTCGGACAGCCCGTTGCAACGCAATTAAAATCCAATTAATTGTTTTCGTCTTGTTCCTGGACGAGCCAGTCCTTTGACATTTCCCTCGGCATCCAAACCGCGACTGCTGGGACATTATCAGCAATGACTGCACGATCCTTGCCTTTGCCTCTACCAACACTAAGATAATGAACTTGAATCGTCAGACCTTGCGCTGCTTTTATTTTCATATCCCCCGGATAGATTTTGCCCTTGGTATCAGGATACGCCCCCTGAAATAGATTGAGTATCTCTTCATCGTCGTCAACACCTCTTTCGCGAATTACCCCTTTACTCATCCGGTAGACTGTGCAGAGCGCATCAGAATTCTGTTCCAAATGACATCCAATCTGAATCAATAAACCATTGAAACGCGGTGAGTCGCTTGGGCTAGTGAGACGAAGTGGAATCAATAGCCGTTCATAAGCTTCACGGAGAGGAATATCGGATGCAACAAAATGCTTTTGATGCTCTTGTCGCTTTGGATCGCCGACATCAGGCTGAAAAGAAAAGTTTGATACAAATTGCTGCACGATGCGCCGGTTTTCAAGAATGGCTTCAGGAGAACAATGTGGGACATGCGGCTCAAACCATTTATTGGTAAAATTTCCTCGCATATAGTCAAAGCCAATCACGCTTTGTCGCGTGGGACGCAACTCGGACGAGAGTAGAAATGCTCTTCGCCAATCACGCAACAACTTTCCCGTTTCGCTATTGTCATGCAAACGTTGCCTTACATCTTCTTCATGCTCGACATAGCTGCGATAAGCTCGACGGGTATCATCCGTTAAATAGACACGGCAATATCCAAGATAATCGGCTTTATAACCAAACCAGCGCGCCCGCTGTTGAATCGTGTCAGCATTGCCAACACCTCGACCTCGCGGCATATAGGTAACCGTCAAGCCTTCAATAGTAACACCGCGATCTAAAGCTTGTCCACCGACAACAATATGTGCATAGTCTCGCGCCCAATTAATTTGCGGCGTTCCGCGTCGGCCGCTTTTAGGTCTTGCGTTGACTTCTATCGGCACGGTCTCGCGAATGGCACGTGACAAAACTTTGATTAAGTCTGGAAAAGGCGGTAAGTCATTTACTGTGGTGGCAAGCTCAATATACGCTTCCTGAAACTCAGCCAATAACTCTTGGCGATCCGGATCGGTTTCATTATCTGTCAGTGTCTTTTGCCAGCGGTTCATTACCTGATCCACCCAATGAAAATAGTCAGTATGAGGTGACGTCTTGAAGGAAGGATGCACCATCATTGAGCGATTATGTGGGAAAGATGGGCGCAGCACGCCAGCAGCCACACCGATAAAAAAGACTCGCATTGCCTGCAACAAGCTCTCGGGAGGCTCGCCCAGAACATCATTTGCTCTTGGGATGTCATTCGCAGGTATGACACGAACGAGATATAAATTTCTCTCGAAGAAGGCGATTCCACCTGTATAAGCCGAACCAGCCGAGAGAATTTCCGCGAAGTTGGGTGAGAGCACATCAATCAAATTGATCAGCAGCAAGGCCTGTGGTGTAGCGGTATACTGAAGAAAGGTATGATGCGGCACACATGCCCTCAGTCGAACGAGTCGGCGATAGGTGGCACTTTCCTCGTTTTTCGCTACCAAATTGTTAAGGCCGGCTTGATCAGCTTCGTCATCGATGATC
Organism: uncultured Cytophagia bacterium; assembly: GCA_964447935.1. Classification (GTDB taxonomy): domain Bacteria; phylum Zhuqueibacterota; class Zhuqueibacteria; order Zhuqueibacterales; family Zhuqueibacteraceae; genus Zhuqueibacter. Next base: position 3,695 of record CAYUVM010000222.1, read on the forward strand.
AAAGCCGGAACCCCGCGCAGATGGAGTTGATAAAGCAGTTGAATAAGCCTCTCTAAATGCGTGCGGTTTTTCATAACCGTAATTAAAATGGTTTGTCGCTCGGAGGCGGGCACCGAAGCATCTCGCCATCGTTGCAGAGCGCTTTCAATGCTGCGTTGCGCGCTCACATCAAGATTCTCGCTGGTAAACGGCTTCCATTGACGATCTCGTCCAGGAAGACGAAGGTCACTCGCAAGACGCTCCGTCGACTGCTTGAATAAGTTGACGGAAGTTCCGGTAATGACGATGACCATTTGATAGCCATTATCTTGAGCCAACGCCGCGACCGTTGTGAAAGACATAGTTTTGCCACTCTGCACGTATCCAATGACCAGGCCCGTTTCGCGATTGTCAGGTGCTGCTGGTGGCAGACATTTCGCAAGAACAGATATGGCTTCGTTACGCAGCGCAATTTTGCCATCTTCGGGGATTCCAAGATGCTCAAGAAGCGCCGTGGTTTCTGAGCCGGCAACTGGCGTCCATCGGTTTTGAGCATGTGGCAGCTCTGCAATCATGCTCGAATCGCTCGTCAATTCGATCTTATTCATGGTGTGTTCTCCTAGCGATTGTCTTCCTAATCTTCAGGGCTTTGAAAAGGCATTGCGCAGCAAGTCATTGACATTCTTGCGAATGGTTCCTGCTTGCCTCACTCCACTTTCACGCGCCGCCACTTCCGCGAGGCAAATCGCGGAAGCCACTCTTAATAGCGGCTCAATCTGGGCTGGATCGGTTCCGCTAAAACGTTCCATAAATGGATGTGCTAGTGACAGGCGAACGTTCAAGCGTCGCACCGAATCGTTAGAATTCTTATTTAGCGCCTGCGGCTGGTCACTGATACATACCCAATCTCCTATAGCCGGATCGTTTGTGAGCTCAAGCCGAATCTGCCATTTGTATCCGTGAAGCTCTACGTCAATCTCTCGAAAAGTTGTGGTTACCGCAGCAGAAGGCAATTTTGAGGGAAGGCTTTCGTCTTCAGGCTTTTCTTCAATTTGCTTTTCAAGAACAGGCGGGACTTCACGTTTTATGACTTCCGCCGTATGTTGAACTGCAACGTCAGCGCCTTTTATGAACTCGCCAGGCCTGGGTCGTGAACGATGCCCTTCAGCTTGATCAAGCAAGGGCAAGGGTTCCGCATTTAGCTTTTCTTTCAAAAATTCAAGCAAGAACTCTTCGTTTTCATCCCATTGAAAGCCGTCTTTGGTATGGCTAACTTGAAAGCCTTCAAGATGAAGCTCACCGAAAAGCCGCTGATATCTATAGCTATTCGATTTTCCAAAAATAAATTCCGGCCTGTAGCTTTCATCCGCGCTTCCTTGAATGAGCCGATTTCGTCTGAATAATGCAAAACCTGCGTTAGACACACTTGCCGTTTCACGGAGCGCCGCAAAGCCGTGCGCGCGCAAGCCCAATCCAAAATCGAAGTCAAGCTCTTTGTGCCAGAGCTTTGGCTCATCGGAAAGGGTTTTATAATATGGCGCCGATAAAATCTTTACATCTTGAAATGTCAATAAGTCTTTCTCAAACCAAAGCTCAAGCAAGCCGTCTCTAATAAAAACTCTATAAATACTTGCAAGATGCTCCTTGATTTTGCCGGTCGTGCGCTTTTGAAGCGGTTGGTGTAAATTCGATAGCACGATCTCAGTGAAATGTGAATTGGCTTGGGCCGACTGTAGATGAATCGTTAGCTCCTCAAGATTATCTTGAACGATTTTGTCAATATCAAAAGATACGGTTCGCTCGACGGTCTCGCCGAGCGCAGAAGTGCGAACCGTCCAATTGCTTGCAAACCAACATGCTGCGCTTTTCATCCCCATGCCAAACTCAGAAAATCCGCTTCGATCAGGCGGTATCTCCGCCGGACGAAATGCACGGGCGTAATCAGCATCATGGATTCCGGCCGCGTTGTCTCTTATAATGATTTGCCCTTTATCTGCAAAATCCATCTCGATGCTGACTTTCAGTTTAAAGCCAGCGCTTTCGATACAATGAAGCTCATCGCGGCAATCGAGATAGCTTTGCAAAGCGTTATCAACAAACTCCGCGATTGCAAACCAGGGCCGGTAATTCAAATGCCGAAGAACCGATAAAATGCTGACGCCAGGCCGAATGTTTATTTTTTTTGTTTCTTCCACGTCCTATTCCCATATTATCGATGCACACCGTTGCTTGGAAGCAAAGCCTTGGCAATCTTTTCAACAATGTCAACATTAACAGCATTTCCCAATGCTTTAAACGCTTTTGTTGAGGACTCGGGTAGATGCTTCAACCTGCGCATGCTTTGCAGTCGCGCGCATTCTCTTGGTGTCATGTAACGTTTCTCCCACGCAATAATCGGCACCTGTGTGGTCGTCATTGCGACCAACGATGGCGACGTTGTCGGTCTTTTTATCCGCACACCCGAAGCGCGAAATTGGATGACGTATTTCCAGATGTCGCGCTTTTCGCCTTTGCAGTTCCACTCAAGCTTTTGCAAGCTCGGTGGAAACTCCAAAATTTTTGGAATCCACTTATCGAGCCATTTTTTATGTTCTTGATATAGCTCACGGTTCTGTCGAATAAACTGAATCTTCCAATCAGGAAATTCACGTTCTTGAACTCTCGCATAAGAAGGAAGCGCGCTTATAATATTTTCCGTGGGAAAGTCTCGAAGCAATTGACCATGACAACCGCGATAGCGGCGCAGATTCTTTGCGCCAACGACAAATGGTGTCGTTTTCTCGAACGGGTAGGTGGCACCAAATTCCATCGACCAGATTGGAAATGATGGCAGTTCTTTATTTTGGGGAAACCGTTGCAGAAAATCCTGCCAAACTTTTAAGCATTTGACAACTTGTTTTGATAACGGGCGAGCATCATCCGGATTCTTATCAAGAGTCGAGACAATAGACAATGATTGCTGAAGGATTTCTTGAGGCCAAGAAAATCCGTTTAAGCCTGAACGACTTCCAATAATATAAATTCGTTCACGGATTTGTGGAATCCCAAAACGATGCGGCGAAAGACATTTTGAGCTTACTTCGTATCCTAAGCGCCGCAAGGCTGATTGCATGCTACCCCAAGTCTCGCCATCGTTATGCCATTTTAAATTTGGCACATTTTCCAAAATAAAATACTGCGGCTGATGATGCTTGACGATGCGCTGCACGTAGTCAAAAAGGTTTCCCCATTTTGGGCAAGAAAAGCCTTGCTGATCGCCCGCCTTCGAAAAGGGCTGACAGGGAAAACCAGCGCAAAGAATATCATGTTTGGGAATGCGCTTTGGAGATATATCGCGAATATCGCTTTCCGGCGTTAAAGCAAAATTGTCTTGATATACTTTGCGCAAATCCGGATTGATCTCGCACGCAAAGACGCATTCATGGCCGAGGCGCTGCAAGGCAAGATGAAAGCCTCCTAAACCGGCAAACAAATCCACAAATTTCATTTTCGCTTTTCAATAAGTTTTCGGCGAAGCCGGTATTATTGTCTACGTAAAGCCTTTATAATTAGGGGGCGCTGAAAAACCCAACGGTGCGGTTTCAAGTTGGGAGCGCAGGG
>CAYUVM010000223.1:0-7234 GCA_964447935.1 uncultured Cytophagia bacterium
CGGTTTAACCGGTACCGTCGCCATGCGGGAGCTGGCCACCCGCTACCTCGTCTCCGGCACCGCGCGATTGTTGGGCGCGGCGCTGCTTTTTTTTCAAATTGGTTTCGGCGTGGCGCTCGGTTCGCAAATCAGCCGCGTGTTGCCGCCCGTCGTTTTAACCACCGCGCCGGTCGCATTGCCGGCGTGGACCCTCTGGCTGGCGTTGTTGATCGCGCCGATGTTGTTCATGGTATTGTTCAACGCGCGGATGCGCGACGCCGGCTGGATTATGTTATCGTGTTGGCTCAGTTTCAACGGCGCGCGCGCCGGCGCTAATTTGTTAGGCCCCGAGCTTGGCGTCTGTCTCGGCGCGATACTGATGGGCGCGGGCTGCAATTTCTACTCGCGTCTGCTCAACCGGCCCGCCGCGATTCCAATGGTGCCCGGTTTGATGCTGCTGGTCCCCGGCAGCCTCGGTTTTGGCAGCCTCGCCAAATTCATCGAGAAGGACGTCGTCTCCGGCGTGACAACGGCGTTCAATATGTTGCTCATCGCCGTGGCGCTGGTCACGGGATTGTTGATCGCCAACGTCATCGTGCCGCCGCGGAAAAATTTGTGAAAAATGAAGTCCGACTTGCGCCGCGAGACATTGCTAATTTAGAAAATCGTTGTACGCAAGTCGGACTTCGCACTTTTAAAAATGTGGAAAATAATTTTAGCTTTTCTCACCCTTCTGGCTTCGCCAATTTCGGCACAATTTTTCAGCACGTGCAGCAGCGGCTCCGACTACGAGTTGGAGCAGTCCATCCGCGCGCATGAAGAGCATATTTATCGGCTCTCGCAAAAATTTCTCGATGGTTATTATTTGCAGCGTAAAAATTTGCCGAAGGATTTTGCGCCGGCAAACCGTGACATGGTGGTGCGCTATTTAGCCCAATTGCCGCCCGCACGAAAAACTGCCGTTCTGTTTTATGCTTACAGCGACCAGCGGCTCTGCACTTGGCTGCTGGCGCCGCCGCGAGCGGCAGTGGCGCATTCGCAAGCCATTGAATCGGCTTGGTTCAAAAACATTGACACGAAGCTCAAAAATGCATTGGGTGTCACGGCCAGCGAAGCCAAGCGCGCCCCGGTGCAACGCGGATTGCAAAGTGTAAAATCGGACTCCACGCGCACTGACGAAGCAACCCTGGCACAAACCATTCACGAACTCAGCACGATATTACTGCCGCCGCCGATTGCTGCGGTTTTGTTGAAGGACAGTGTGCGGGTGTTGGTACTGGTGCCGGTCGCACCACTGGGCACAATTCCATTTGGTCTTTTGCAAGTTGGCGGCAAAATGCTGATTGACCGCATGTCAATCGTGATGGCGCCGGGATTTTTTATTTTTAAAGCCAGCCCGGAGCTTTCTCCGCGCGATTTCACACAGCCTATTATCGCTGGTAATCCAATGGGCTGGACGGATCGTGAATGGATTTTTCCCGCGCTTCCTGGCGCGCGCGAGGAAGTGTTGGCGGTGGCTGGCGCGCTCAACACCGTGGCGCTGGTTGATTCGGCGGCGAGCCAAAAAAATATCATGGCGCAATTGCGAAAATATCCGAACGCCAAACTAATTTATTTGGCAACGCACGGCATCGCCAGTTGGGCCAATCCGCGCGATGCCAGCTTTCTCCTGATGAGTGACGGCCGTTGGCCGGCAGCGAAGATTCAGAACCTTGGGCTTAAATCACGTCCATTGGTCGTGTTGAGCGCCTGTCAAACCGGCCTCGGCAAAGATTTTGACGTCGGCACCATCGGCATGGCGCGCGCCTGGCAACGCGCCGGCGCTTCGAGTGTCGTCATGAGTTTATGGAATGTTGACGACCGTGCGGCCCAACAACTTATGACCCAATTTATTCGATTGCTGCCGCAATGGCCGGTTGACGAAGCTTTGCGCTTGGCCATGCAGCAAGCTCGCGCGGTGAATCCGCATCCGGCATATTGGGCCGGGTTTAGCGTGTTCGGCGCACCGGGTTATTAAACAAAATACTGCGAGGAAGATCGTGAAAAAAACAATTCTCGTTTGGCTGTTGAGCCTGCTCAATATTTTTCTTTTGCTGAGTTGTGTAAAAAATAGCCAAACCGATTTTCCCCTCCAGCCCATTCCCCTCGCGCAAATTCAGCTCGAAGACGATTTCTGGTCGCGCCGACTCGAAACCAACCGCACCGTCACCATTCCGTATGCTTTCAAAAAATGCGAAGAGTTGGGCCGCATGGATAATTTCGCCATTGCCGGCGGCCTTAAAAGCGGGAAGCACCGCGGCATTTATGCGTTTGACGACTCCGACGTTTACAAACTCATCGAAGGCGCGTCGTACGCGTTGAGCGTTCATCCCGATGTGCAGCGCGATCATTATCTCGACAGCCTCATCACGTTGATCGCAGCGGCGCAGGAAGACGATGGCTACTTATTCACCTGCCGCACCAACAAATCTGAACGGCTCATGCGCAGTGCCGGTGCGACGCGTTGGTCAAATCTGCAATGGAGTCATGAGTTGTATAATGCGGGTCATTTGTATGAGGCGGCGGTGGCGCATTTTCAAGCCACAGGCAAACGCGCGCTGCTCGAGGTTGCTATCAAGAACGCCAATTTAATTGCAGAAACTTTCAGCCCCAAAGGCATTCAAAGCCCACCCGGTCATCAGGAAATTGAAATCGGTTTGGCGAAACTCTATCGCGTGACCGGCGAGAAAAAATATCTGGCGTTGGCAAAATTTTTTCTCGATCAACGCGGCCATACAAACAAGGGCCGGAAACTTTGGGGTGAGTATGCGCAAGATCATCAGCCGATTCTTGCGCAAGACGAAGCCGTCGGTCACGCCGTGCGGCAAGCGTATATGAATGCGGGATTGCTGGAAGTCGCGGCATTAACCGGCGACCCGCGATATTCACAAGCGAGCACGCGTTTGTGGGAAAGCGTCGTCGGTAAAAAATTATATATCACCGGCGGCCTCGGCTCGATCGGCAGCGGCGAACGTTTTGCGGAAAATTACGATCTGCCCAATTTGAGCGCGTATCAGGAAACCTGCACGGCAATTGCCAACGCGATGTGGAATCACCGTTTCTTTTTGCTGACCGGCGAGGCGAAGTATATCGACGTGATGGAGCGCACGCTTTACAACGGACTGCTCGCTGGCGTCGCGATGAGTGGTGAAAAATTTTTCTATCCGAATCCACTCGCTTCGCGTGGCTATCACGAGCGCAGTCCGTGGTTTGATTGTCCGTGTTGCATCAGCAACATGAGTCGCTTCCTGCCGGCGTTGCCGAGTTATATTTACGGCTTCACGAATGAGAGTGTTTACGTCAATCTTTTTGTAGCGAGCCGCGCCGTGCTCACGGTGAAACAAACCACGGTGCAATTTCAACAGGAAACCCAGTATCCGTGGAACGGCAACGTGAAAATCACGGTGACGCCGGAGCAGCCGGTTGAATTTGATTTGCGCGTGCGCATTCCCGGCTGGGCGCAGAATCAACCCGTTCCCACCGATTTGTATCATTTTCAAAACGAAAATTTTGAACGAGCGGCGCTCAAAGTGAACGGCGCAACCGTTGACATCGCATTGCAAAACGGCTACGTGCGTTTGTCGCGTCGCTGGCAAAACGGCGACGTGGTCGAATTGGATTTGCCGATGCCGGTGCGGCGTGTCGTCGCCAATGAAAACATCAAAGATGATTTGGGCAAAATTGTTTTGCAACGCGGTCCCCTCGTGTATTGCCTCGAATGGCCGGATTATCGCAACGGGCACGTGATGAATCTGCTGCTGCCGGATGAAGCGGAATTGACTGCGGAATACCGCGCGGATTTATTGAATGGTGTTGCCGTCATAAAAGGAAAAGCAAATGAAGTCACGGCCGGTAATGACGGCGTAAAACTGGTGCAAAAAGAGCAAGATTTCGTGGCGATTCCATATTTTGCATGGGCGCATCGCGGCGCGGGCGAAATGACGGTGTGGATTCCAAATGAGTTGTCGCGAGTGGCGCCCATCGATGGCCCGGCACTTTCCACAACGGCTCGCGCCAGCAGTTCGGGGGGCAATGAAGTAGTCGCGCTCAATGATCGACAGGTGCCGAAAAAGTCGCGCGATTTTTCAAGTAGTGTTTTTGTTTGGACGCCGCGCCGCGATACAGTCTGGGTGCAATATGATTTTCCCAAAGCGGAAGAAATTTCTGCGGTCAAGGTATATTGGTTCACGAATCAAAATTGTCAACCGCCACAATCGTGGCGCATTTTGGCACAGATCGACGGCAAGTGGGAGCCGGTTTATAATCCCACCAGAGTGTGGGGCATTGCAGCCAATCAATATAATCAAGCGATTTTTGAAACAGTGCGCACAAATGCCCTGCGGCTCGAAGCGATTCTGCAGCCGAATGTTTCCGGCGGAATTGGGGAGTGGGAAGTGGATTGATTCGTCTCTTTTGTAAATTTTTAACATTAAGCTTTAACAAAAATCAAATCACCGCGAGGAGGATTTTCATGAAAACGATGAAACGTTTTCACATTGGCTATCTATTGTTGATGTTCGTCATGTTTGCCGGGTTGGGAAAAGCGCAAGAGAAAAAGCGCCTCACTTTTGAGCAGATTTTCAAAAGTACCGAACCCAAACTTATCAAAAGCCTGCCGAACATCATTGGCTGGGCAGATGATGTGAATTACCTCGAGATGAAGAAAAAAGAAGGCGATAAAACCAACAAAGTTTACGCCATCAACGCTGTCACCGGCGAGGAAAAAGTTTATCGCGATTTGGAGCAGTATGCCGTGCTGGTGGATAGCGGCATTTCCGTTTCCTCGCCGTCATCTTTCAACGAGAGTTATACGCGACTCATTTACCTAAAGAAAAACGATTTGTATTTTCTCGACACCCAGGCCAAAGCTTTCAAGCGCCTCACGCAAACGGCGGCAGAAGAAAAAAATCCCACACTCTCGCCGGATGGAAATTTTGTGGCGTTCACGCGCGACAATAATTTGTTCGCCATCGATGTGAATGCTGGCCGGGAAATTCAATATACCAATGACGGCGCGGACGCCGTTTACAACGGCTGGGCCTCGTGGGTGTATTATGAAGAAATTCTCGGCCGCGGCTCGCGCTATCGCGCCTTTTGGTGGGCGCCGAACAGCGCGCATCTGGCGTTCTATCGTTTTGATGATACGAAAGTACCGGTGTTTCCAATCTACAACTCCGAGGGCGTACACGGCTTTTTAGAAAACCAACGGTATCCCAAAGTCGATGACCCCAATCCGGACGTACGTATCGGCATCGCGCCGGCGGTTGGTGGCAGCCTGGCGTGGGCGGATTTCAACGAGAAAGACGAGCAATATTTCGGCGCGCCGTTTTGGACACCGGATGGCAAACAGCTTTTGGTTCAATGGATGAATCGCGGACAGGATAATTTGAAACTCTTTTCTATTGATCCTGCAACCGGCAAGAAAGTCGAAATTTATAATGAGACGCAAAAATCGTGGGTGGATTGGTTCGAGACGATTGATTTTCTGCGTGACCATAAAGGCTTCATCGTTGAAAGCGACAAAGACGGCTGGAATCATCTCTATCTTTACGGCATGGATGGAAAGCTAAAAAGTAGAATCACACAAGGCAATAGCACCGTCGTCGATGTTCTGCTGGTGGATGAGAAAAGCCAGCGCGTTTATTTTACTGCGAAAAAAGAGGCGTCGACGCGCACAGATTTGTATCGCGCCAAGCTCGACGGCAAAGAGGTCACACGCTTGACTGGCGGTGATTTCACGCACAACATCCGCCTTTCCAAAGCAGGGTCGTATTTCATCTCAACTTACTCCAATGTTTCGACGCCGCAAAAAATGGCATTGCACAAAAGCGGCGGCACGCTGCTTAAAGAATTGGGCGACAGTAGAACGCCGGAATTTGCCAACTACGAATTGGCGAAAACCGAATTGTTTCGTGTGTTGACGGCGGATGGTTATAACTTGCCGGTGGTGTGGACGCTGCCGACGAATTTTGACGCGAATAAAAAATATCCAGTGCTCATCAGCATCTACGGTGGCCCGAATGCCGGCACCGTGTCGGATTCATGGCGTGGCCTAAATTCGCAATGGTTGGCGATGGAAGGCCTGATTCAAGTGGCAATGGATCACCGCGCCTCCGGCCATTTCGGCAAAGAAGGCGTCGCGTTGATGCATCGCAATCTTGGTAAATGGGAGATGCATGATTACATCGAAGTGGCAAAATGGCTGCGGGCCAAACCGTTTGTTGATACCACAAAGATTTGCATTACCGGCGGCAGCTACGGCGGCTACGTGACGGCAATGGCGCTCACTTATGGCGCGGATTATTTTACGCACGGCATCGCCTCGTCGTCGGTGATTGATTGGAAATTGTACGATTCGCATTACACCGAGCGGTACATGGACCTGGCGAAAGAAAATCCAGAGGGCTATAAAGGCGGTTCGGTGCTAACTTATGCGAACAAATATAAGGGTATGTTGCGCATCGTGCACGGCACGATGGATGACAACGTTCACATGCAAAATAGCATTCAATTGGTGAATGCGTTGGAAGATCTCGGCAAGCATTTCGAGTTTATGGTTTATCCCGGCGGGCGCCACGGCTGGGGCGGAGCGAAGGCGACACACTCGCGGAACGAATCGTACCGGTTTTATTACAAATATCTTTTGGAGAAGGAATTTCCGGAGAAGTTGTTTAACAGCGCGCGGTAAACATTAACAAAAACGCCGATGCGACCCGGCTGGGCTTCATCGGCGTTGGGCGGTGCGATTTTTACCTCGTGCAAAAAACTTTAAATGCTCGGCTTTGGACAAATTGTTTCGCACCGCTATATTCATTTGCTGGCTAAAGTTTCGTTGCGGTGCAAAATTTCCTGCAGCCGCACGAAGTAGATTTCCTTCTCATCTTCGCCTTTGGGTGGAGCGCCAGCAATGTTTAACAAACGCTGATTTTCCAAAAAAGTATGGGCTAAAAACGCGTACAAGCGGTTTTGCGGCACCGGATCGTTTCGGCTCAACTCGCGCAAGGACTTCACAAAAAGATTCATGTCGTCCTGCGGAAAACGGGTTTGATACTGCATGACTTGAAAGGTGGCGCTGTTGCGAATACAGGCATGTTCACTTTTCAGCGCCAGCAGATAGCTGCGCCGAGCCAGTTTCTGTTTGGTTGCCAGCGTCATATTTTCCTGGTCGAAGCGTTCCAGATCGCGCGCCATCTGGCGGACGAGGAGCTGCTGCGTG
>CAYUVM010000224.1:0-7217 GCA_964447935.1 uncultured Cytophagia bacterium
GCTAAAAACAGCCAATAAAATCGCGGTTAAAACGCCAAGTCAGAAAGTTGATTTACTTATAAAGAACCATATTATTTTTTTGATTCTCACAGATGATGATGTGACAATCGTAATAGCATATGCCTCACTCCACAAACTCCCACCGAATTGCATCCGCAACAATATAGCCGCTGCCGGCGTCGGAAAGCTCGATGACGGCGGGCTGGTCGGTTTTAAAATGATAGCGGCCCAGCGGCAGCCAGCCTTCGGCGGTTTCTTGGGGTTGCAAATCCAATTTGTTCGTGCCTTCGGCGCTGGTGATTTGGATTTGAAATTTTTGGCTCAAATTGCGCGACCACCAATCGTGGGTAATGGGCAGATGAAAGCTCAGCTCGTAATCGCCGGTGCGCGGCACGGTGGTTTCCCAGCGCGCGGGATATTCGCCGCTGCTGCCGCGTTTGATGCGCCAGCCGAAATAATATTTGCCGTACGCAAACGGATTGGTGTCTTCCCACCAGCTTTGGCCTTTGGAGCGCGGCCGCAGATATTTCGCTTCTTCACTCACCGGCGTAAAAAATCCATTGTCCTGGTCATCCAACACAAACGACAGCGAATCACTCAACGACGTCGAAATCGCGAACACGGTATCGACCGGCGTGCCGCGGCGAATGCGATCATTCACCGTGATCTGTTTCACAATCTCGCCGCGATTGCGCGAGAAATACGGGAAGATTTGCACTTGCTTCGGCAGTTCGGTGACGGGAAAAAGAATCTCCTTCTCTTCATAACTGCCGAGAGCGAGATTGCGCCGAATTTTGTCATTCTCGGTTTCGCAAACCACGCGCACGAAGCCGTCGCCGCGTTCGCCATTTTGCACGCGCACTTTCACTTGATGCACGATGCGCATTTTGCCGGTGTCGATTTTTTCCGCTTCCGCCAGCGTGATGCGATAACCGGGGAAGGTCGCTTGCTCGAACCACTGCGTAAAAAAATCCTGCACATTTTCCGTGGTCACCGATTGCACGGCGTTCATGAAATCCACCGGACGCACTTGGCGATAGCGATACTCGTCGAGTAATTTACGCAACGCTAAAACGTAATTCTTTTCGCCGATGCGCTCGCGCAGCATTTGCAAAACTGTTGGGCCTTTCATTTCCACGGCGGCGCGATAGAGATTGCCTTTGCCTTGCGAACGGAACGCGGCCAACGGCGTCTTCGTCAGCGCGGTGAGCAGCGTATCGACTTCGAGTTCATCATAGCGCCGTCTCAGCGCCCATTCTTCCATTTGCCGGATGCGATCGTGCGTGCTGAGCTTGGCGTTCCAGCGATCCGGGAAAAAAGTGTCTTGAGCGCGCCGCTCGCATTCCTCGTAAAGCTGCAATTCCATCGCGCGGCTGAACATCGGATCGACAAAATCAATTTGATAGTGCAGATAATTTCGCAGCGGCGTGATAAAACTGCTGTCGTCGTGCCAATATTCATCGTCCATGAAAATATCGAGCAAGGCGCCGATAAAAACATCGCGCTTCACGCGGCCGGGCGAATCATCCTGACCGCGGCGGCGCGTGCGTTTGGTGCGCTCCTCGACTTCCTTCTTCAAACGCTCGCGCGCGATTTTGATCTCGTCGAGCATCACCACGCCGGGCTGCAATAAAATGTCGTCGAACCCGAAGCGCGTCGCATAAAACTGCATCTGCAGCGGCACTTCGACAAGCGTGAGCTTATGATAAGGGTACGGCACGCCGGCGACTTCCTCAAAAATTTCAAACACTCGTTCGACCGCTTGAAAGCAGGTGTCGGCTACGTCGCTGAACACGTCATAATCCAGCATGTGCTTGTCGCGAAAACAAAGTTCGACTTCGAATTGCTTGAATTTTCGTTTCAAGCTTTTATATTCGCCGATATTCAACGAGAGCGCCGGTACCGGCGTTGCCATCACGAATGTGGAGGTCGTTCGCTCGCCGTCGTTGCGCTCGTCGCGTTTTTCACCTTGTGTGACGACGGTGAGTTTTTTATCTGCCTGCACGCGGATTTGCGCGGTGGCAAAATTCACAGGTCGCGGCGATTCGTAAGCATATCCGGCCGCGGCGCCGGGAATCGGATACCAACCGCATTGCGCCGGCAGTACGGCGAAATTCTCGCTGAGGTAGGCCGAAATATTGTCTTTGTTAAATGGGCCATCATCTTTTTTGACGAGACCATCAACCCCCGGCAAGCGGTCAAGCATGAAACCCTCAGCATCAATTGTGCCGGCATAGATGAGTTGCAATGTATCGCTGGCGCCGGATTGCAAAGGATGCGCGCCCAAATCCACACGAAACGTTTGATGCTCTTGTTGAAAAGTTGTGATGGTGAGGCCCTGCCACTTGACTTCTGTCACGTGCAGCGCGCCGTTCAAAGCAAAAACGAGTTGAGAAAGCAACTGCTGATGCGGATTCGTCACCACGAGTTTGGCGGAAATTTGCAGAGGTGCAGCACGGTCGTCCAATTTTACGTCGAGATCGTAATGCTGCACTTGACAGGCCGGTTGCGCCACCCAGTGTTGTTGCGCTTGAACATCTTCGCGCTGTGAGGCCTGTTCGTTCCGATACGACGAAATCATTTTATCGGCCACCAAAGCCGCCGCAAATAAAAAAACAATCGCTGCAGCTTGTGACAAACGTTGTGATAAAACCGATTGCTGCAAGCGCGGATAAAGAATGATTGAAAAACCCAACAAAGAAAAAGCAAGAAAAACGAAAAAAAGACGCTGCCATAAAATGGTGGTGATGTCGCCGAAGCCGATGAGATCGCTGTAAAACAGCGGGGCGAAAAAAGCGCCGTAATCCAACAGGCCGAGAAATTTGTGGCGAAAATAAAACAGAATGGAAGCGACATAGCCGAGCGAGAGAATGATGGCAAGGGCCTGCGAGCGCAGCAGGCTAACCAGAAAGAACACCAGCGCGGTCATGAATAAAATGGATGGCACGCTGGCAATGAAAAAATATTGAATGAAAGGCAGAACATTGAAACCGGCGCCAGTGAAAATGACTTTGAAGGTGCGGCCAATCGTGGCGAGGGCGAGCAAAAACAAATTGAGATACGCGAGCGCGCCGACCACGCCGAAATATTTTCCAATCACCCAGTTGGCGGTGGTCATTGGCCGCGACAGCATCACTTGATCGAGGCGCGCCTTCTCCTCGGCTTTGCGAAAATCGCCGGCGACGAAGATGGTCAAGATGGCCTGCACATAGCTGAAGAAATAGAGGGCGAGCAAGCCGTCGGTGCCTTCGAGTAAAAACTCAGCGGGGATATTATTCTCGACAATGGTGACGATGGTCATGACGACCATGAAAAAAATAATAAACAGCACGCCGATGCCGGCCAACACCCAAAACTTGGCGGTGCGGTAGAGCATGACGCGCTCGGCGTTGGCGATGGTTAGGATGTATTTGAGGCCTTTGAGCATAAAAAATAATTTGTGAATAACAGATAAAAAAAGTCAAAAGCTTTGAACACAGATGATACGAATAACAATGATTTTCGCGGATTTTGTTCGTGGCAATCCGCGTCACCCGTGTGATCCGCGTTCGAAGCTTTTAATGACTTTCATTTTCCTCATCATCGGCAACTTTTTGTCCGACCACCGATTCCATAAAATACATGTACGCGTCTTCGAGATTCGGCGAGAGGCTTTGCATGTCGTATCCGGGAATCGGCTCGCCGACGACGCGCAAAAGGAGATGGGGCGTTTTCGGAACCGTGGAGATCACTTGCATGCGCGACGCGATTTGCGGAAAATCCGTTTCAGTACACAACACTTGCCAGACTTTGCCGACGGCTTGTGAAATCAAATTGGCCGGGTGGCCGCGATAGGCGACTTTGCCTTTGGCGAGCACGGCAATATCTTCGCATGTGCTTGAAATATCGCCGACGATATGGGTGCTCAGGATAATGACTTTGTCGCGACTAATCTCGGTGAGCAAATTGCGGAAGCGAATGCGCTCTTCGGGGTCGAGGCCGGTGGTCGGCTCGTCCACGATCAGCAGGCGCGGATTGCCGATCACCGCTTGCGCAATGCCGAGCCGCCGCATCATGCCGCCAGAATAGGTTTTAGCTTTGCGGTCGCGGGCGTCGAGCAGGCCGACGCTGGCGAGAGTGCGATGCACCGTTTCGCGAAGGTTTTTTCGCGGCACGCCGTTGAGTTTGGCAATGTAAGTTAAAAACTCCGCGCCGGTGAGCGGGGGATAAACACCGAAGAATTGCGGCAAATAACCGAGCGAAGCGCGAATCTGTTGCCGTTGCGTGCGAATCTCCGCGCCGTTGATCAACACCTCGCCGGAGGTGGGCGTTTCCAGCGTCGCCAGAATTTTCATCAACGAGCTTTTGCCCGCGCCGTTCGGGCCAAGCAAACCGAATAAGCCAGTGGTAATATTGAGATCGACGTCCTGCAACGCATGAACGCCGCCGACATAGGTTTTGTGCAGGCCGCGGATTTGAATGGACATGAGTTCTTTTACTGATATTTTAGACAGAGGTTGCGGCGTATTTGTTACATTTTCAAGAATTGCCAGCCAATGGCAATTTCTCAGCTTATTTCTGAGATGCCCCGGTGAAGAAAAAATTGCGAATATTCATCCCCAGTGGAATTATTTTCCCAAATATCTTGTTACCATGCATAACAAGATACGAAAAGCGGGCAGCCAAAAAATGAGCCGTTAATGAGAAATTCGTGAGAAAACAGTATGAAAACATGCATTAGAATCGTCGTGACGTTTTGCTGTCTCACCAGTGTCGCAGAAATGAGCCGTGCGCAAAATTGGATCCAACTTACGCCCGTTTCCGGCAATGCGCCGGCGCCGCGCGTGAATGCAGCGGCAATTTACGATTCATTGAATCATCAATTCGTTGTTTTTGGCGGCAAAACGGCCACTGAAAACCTCAACGATGTGTGGGCGTTTGATTTGAGGAACAACAGGTGGTCAAATTTAACGCCGGCTTCTGGCCCAAGGCCCGCACCGCGCTTCACGGCGAACGGCGTTTACAATTTGAGCAAGCAGCAAATGATCATTTGGTCCGGACAAGGGGCGGCGTTTTTTAATGACGTTTGGGCGTTCGATTTGAATGCGAAGACGTGGGCACTCTTCAACCCGCCGAATCCCCAACCGAACATTCGTTACGGCACCGCGGCAGTTTTCGATCCGAGGGCAAAAGAACTGGTCACATTCGCGGGTTTCACGGATGCCGGACGTTTCGATGACACGTGGCGGTTTAATGCCAACACCGCAACCTGGAAAGAGGTTTCGCTCACAACACATCCCGAGAAACGCTGTCTGCATACGGCAAGTTATGACGCGTTAAAACACCGGATGCTTATTTACGGCGGCCAAACCAATGGCCCGCGCGGCGATATTTGGGCGTTCGATCTCGCGGCGAACCAATGGACGGATCTGACACCGTTGAATAGTCCGGCGGGGCGTTGGTTTCCGACGAATATTTTTGATGCAGCCAGCAACCGCGTCATCATCTTCAGCGGCAATCTTGGTTCATCGCAATCGAATGAAACATGGGCATTCAATTTAACGAACAATACATGGCAGCAGCTTTCACCTTCAGGCACCGTACCGGCAGCACGCGAAGGCGCGGCGGCGATTTACATTCGCCAAGAGAATCGCATGATTGTTTTCGGTGGGCGCGGGGGAACGTTCTATAATGACGTTTGGTCGTTAAATAATCTCTCGCCAACAACGACAGTGGAAAATAATTCCGGCCGTGAACGCCCTGCGACCTTTCGATTGTTGGGGAATTATCCGAATCCCTTTTTCGTCAAGGGAGCGTTTGAAACGACTATCGTTTTTGAAGCATTAGCTTCAGCGCATGTGTCGGTACAAATTTATAATGTGCAAGGGCGATTGATCAAAAATTTATTTGACGGAAATATTGCAACGGGGCAACATCAAACAAGGTGGAATGGTGCAAACGAATTGGGTCGCAAAGTCGCCACCGGTGTTTATTTTTCGGTTTTGCGATCCGGAATGGTGACGGTTTCCCGAAAAGTGGTGTTAGTAGAATAAAAACGGCGTGACAAGATTTAGCTCGACAAAGCGCGCAGAAAAAACTTTCCAAACTCACCCCAGCCGTTCCAACATTGAATACAGCTTCCGCCGCGTAATGCCGAGCAGCTTCGCAGCCTTGCTCTTGTTGCCGCCGGCCTTCTCAATCGCGCGATGAATCAATTTTTTCTCGATGTCTTCGAGCACGATGCCTTCGTCGGGAAGATCAAATTTCGTCGGCAGTTGTTGAATGCCTTGAATATGCGGCGGCAGATCGGCCACTTCAATGGGTTGGTTGCCGGCCATAATCAGCGAGCGTTCAACGACATTTTCCAGCTCGCGCACGTTGCCGGGCCACGGGTACATTCTTAATTTATCGAGGGCCTCGGGCGTAATGGCGTTTTGATTTTTTCCCGCGCGTTTCAAAAAGTGGAAGATGAGGTCGGGCAAATCTTCCAAACGTTTGCGCAGCGCCGGAACTGCAATCGGAAAAACATTGATGCGATAATAAAAATCTTCGCGAAAGTTGCCCTCTTTCACTGCAATTTCCAAATCACGATTGGTGGCAGTAATGACGCGCGCCTTCACCGGGATCGTTTCATGGCCGCCGAGGTGAATGATCTGGCGATTTTGCAGCGCGCGCAACAGCTTGACTTGAATTGAGGTCGACACTTCACCGATTTCATCGAGAAAAATCGTGCCGTCGCCGGCGGTTTCAAAGAGACCGAGTTTACGTTTTTCGGCGCCGGTGAACGCGCCTTTTTCGTAACCGAACAACTCACTCTCCAATAGCGTTTCCGGTAACGCCGAACAATTGATCGGGACAAATGGCTTGTCGGCACGCGGGCTGAGATAATGAATCGCTTGCGCGACGAGCTCTTTGCCGGTGCCGCTCTCGCCGCGAATCAACACCGTCGTATCGCTGGGAGCGACCTTGTGAATCATTTTATAAACGTCCTGCATCACGCCGCTTTGCCCCACCATGTTGTCCAGCGAATAACGCTGCTGCAATTCCTGCTTGAGCGTGCGATTCTCACTGGCGAGCGATTTCTTTTCAAAAATATGGCGCAGCTTGACTTTTAGCTCGTCGATCTCAAACGGCTTGATGATATAATCATAAGCGCCGCGCTTCATCGCTTCGACCGCGGTCTGGGCGGTGGCATACGCCGTCATCAAAATCACTTCGCAATGCGGATAACGCTTTTT
>CAYUVM010000225.1:0-7217 GCA_964447935.1 uncultured Cytophagia bacterium
GCCCGAAAGATCGAGAAACGCTTCGTCGATCGACAGACCTTCGACGAGTGGCGTGTAACGATGAAAGATCGCGAACACCTGATCGCTCACGCGCGAATAGAGACCATGCTGAACGGGAACGACAATCGCATGGGGGCATCGGCGAATCGCTTCCGCCATGGGCATAGCCGAACGCACCCCATATTTCCGAACTTCGTAAGACGCAGCACAAACAACGCCGCGCCGCTTGCATTCTGTGCAAACGCTGTGTGATGGCGTATGCGGCTTGCGGCTATGCAGAAAAGCGCTAAGCACCTCGACAAGCTGCATCTTATTGATCGGGCAGCCGCGCAGTTCAAAATCGACAAACACATGATCGGCAATCGGTGTGGATTTGTTGAGCGTTGAAATGTACTCCGGCGTCGCGTAAACAATCGAAATAAAATCTTTGACGTCTTTGAAATTTCGCAACGCTTGAATGCCGCCCGCCGTCGCGCACGCGCCGATGGTGATCAGATATTTTGAAGCGCGCCGCACTTGATGGATCCGCTCGGCATCGTGCGGCGTCGTGATTGAACCCTCCACCAGCGACAAATCATACGGCCCCTTCACGAACGCGCGCGTGGCCTCGGGAAAGTTGGCAATCTCTATTGCGTCAGTGATGGCCAGCAACTCGTCTTCGCAATCGAGCAAACTCAATTGGCAGCCGTCGCATGAAGCGAATTTCCACACCGCCACTTTGGGCTTGCGGCGTTTCAGCACTGATGGCTTTGTACGCGCCGGACGAATGACGTTTTTTGTTTTGCGGTTCATAGCTCAAATTTCTCGTTTCGTAAACAAATCCTTAATGCGATCATAACGAAACACCGGCCCGTCTTTGCAGATGAAGGTCGGGCCAAATTGGCAATGGCCGCAAAAGCCCACGGCGCATTTCATATTGCGCTCCATTGACAAAAAAATATTTTTGGCGGCGACGCCACGTTTCTGCAATTCCAGGATGGTAAAGCGCATCATAATTTCCGGGCCGCACACCAGGGCAACCGCGTTACGCGGATCGAACGGTGCTTTCGGAATCAATGTGGTGACGACGCCGACGTTGCCGCGCCAGTTGCCGGTGGCGCGATCAACGGTGACGTAAACTTCCAGATCGAGGCGGCTGCGCCAGCTTTCCAACTCGCGGCGAAAGAGAATATCGCTCGGCGTGCGCGTGCCGTACAGCAAAACCACTTTGCCAAATTTCTCGCGATTCGCGAGCAGCGCATACAATGCCGGACGCAGCGGCGCCAAGCCGATGCCGCCGGCGACGATCACAGCGTCATTGCCGATAGCTTCGTCCACGGGCCAATGCGTGCCAAAGGGGCCGCGCACGCCCAACATGTCGTCGCGCTTTAATTGGCGCATCGCTTTCGTCACCGTGCCGACGGCGCGCGTGGTGTGCACGAGGGTCACGGGTATTGCCGGATCACCACTGATCGAGATCGGCACTTCGCCGACGCCAAAAACATATAACATGTTGAACTGGCCGGCGCTGAAGCAAAAACGCTCTGCACCATTGGTCGATTGCAATTCGAGCGTAAACGTGTCATACGTATCCTGCCGCACGCGTTGCACGCGATACGGCGAGGGCACCATCGGATCAGCGCTCTGATTTTGTGGTTCAAGCATGGTTGCCATAAATGTCCAACAGTTGCAAGCGGGTCGCTTCCAAACGTTGCTCCATGATATTCGTGAAGCGTTTCAATAATTCATAACCGAGATCGTGATCATTCTCGCATTTGGTGCGCAGGCATTTGCCGTCGAGAGCAATTGCGCGCGTCAGCTCAATTGCCCGTGCATCGAAATGCCAGTTGTACGGTGGGATCAACCACGACCACCCAAGCACTTCGCCTTCACCAATTGTTTGAATCGTGACCGGGCCTTTTTGTGCGCCAAAGATTTCAACCGCAACTTTGCCACGGCGAATGATGTAAAATTGATTGGCTTCTTCACCTTCGCGACAAAGAAATTGTCCGGAATCAAAACGCACATTGGAAGCACAGCCGACGATAAGCTCCAAATGATGCGTTTCTAATCCCTGCAAAAAGGGATGCTCCGCTAAAATAGGTTCGAGAGTTTCCATTGTTCATCTCCTGGTAATCAGTAGCGCAAGAGCATTGTAAATTCGAAATTGAAAATTTCTAATTTTCAATTTACAAGGTCTCGGCGCCGGCAATAGTCCCGCCATCGCGAATCGCGCGCACTTCTTCGGTAATATCAATCCCAACCGGACACCACGTGATGCACCGCCCGCAACCCACACAACCCGACATGCCGAATTGATCGATCCAGGACGCGAGTTTATGGGTCAACCATTGTCGATAACGCGCTTTTGCCGAAGGCCGCACGCTGCCGCCGTGAATGTAAGAAAAATCCGTGGTAAAACAGGAATCCCATTTGCGCCAGCGTTCAGCGTTTTCGCCGGTCAAATCAGTTACATCTTCAACCGTCGTGCAGAAACACGTGGGACAAACCATCGTGCAATTGGCGCAATTCAAACAACGGCTGGCCACTTCGTCCCAGCGACGATGCTCGGCGCTACGATACAACAAGTTTTTGATGTCACTTGTATCCAAGCTCCGGCCCATTTGCGCCGCAGCGCCGGCGACAATCCGCTCGGCCACAGCGCGGTCTTCGGACGAGGCGATTTGATGCGGCACTTCGCGAAGAATAGCCTCACCTTGTTCACTGCCGGTTTCCACGAGAAAATAATGATGCTTATCTTGCAGGACTTCCGTCAGCGCCAAATCGAAACCGGCGGCCGCTTGCGGCCCGGTATTCATAGAAACACAGAAACAGGCGCCACTGGCCTGCCCACAATTCACTGCGACAATAAATATATTTTCCCGCCGGGATTGGTAAACCGGATCAATATATTTGCCGTTCATGAAAACTTTATCTTGAATGGCGATGGCGTGCAGCTCACAGGAACGGACGCCAATAAAAGCCAGCTTCGGCGGTTGTTCCTTTTGCTCCATAATTTGAAAGCCATGATTTTGACGTTGCGCCTTCCACAAACACAGCACCGGCGGATGCAAGAACTTTTTCCACGCTTGCGGTCCCAGATTATAACCGAACAACGCTTCATCGTGGCGTTTCCGCAGGCGATACACGCCCGCCTTTTGCTCATCGCTCCAGCCAATAGGCAGATCGCGGCTGGAGTTTAACTCATCATAGACGATTGCGCTGTCACGAATGGTTGGCCCGATGATAGCGCCAAAACCATGCTGCTTTAATACTGCAAAAAGCGCGTCGATATCATTTCGCTCAATGATGTTCATACGAACGATTTTCTATAAACAAACTGCTTAGTTATTGACCGGCCGCTTGAATCTTGCAATCACCGAAAAGTGGTGAAATTATAGCGACCGGTCAACGAATTCAAGGATTCCGCCATGGCGGAATTCGTGAAATAAGAAACAACAGAGCAGCTTTGAGTTATTTACTCTGTGCACCTACGGCAGCAATCGCGGTCATATTCACCACGTCCATTTCACTCATGCTGCCGATCTGCAATAAATGCACCGGCTTGCTCGGGCCCATAAGAATGGGGCCAATAGCTTCGGCGTGGCCGAGGCGCTGCAAAAGTTTGTACGCAACGTTGCCGCTGATGAGATCGGGAAAGATCAACACATTCGCGCCGCCCTTGAGACGGCTGAATGGATAAAACTCCTCGACAATTTCCGGCGTTACCGCGGTGTCTGCTTGCATCTCGCCATCGACGATGAAATCCACGGCCTTATGGCGCAGAATCGCCAATGCATGTTGCACTTTTTCCGTCAGCGGATGTTTGACGCTGCCGAAATTTGAGAACGAGAGCAACGCGACCCGCGGCTCGATGTTGAAGCGCCGCACTTCTCGCGCCGCCAGCATGGCGATTTCCGCCAATTCTTCCGCCGTCGGCTCGATATTGACCGTGGCATCGGCGATGAAATAAACGCCTTCTTTAAACACCATGGCATACAACCCGGCCACTTTGGAAACGCCATCGCGCAGCTTGATGATTTGCAAAGCGGGCCGCAGCGTATCCGGATAATGTTTCGTAAGGCCGGCGACCATGCCGTCGGCTTCGCCGAGATAAACCATCATCGGGCCAAAATAATGCTGATGCTTCATCATTTCTCCGGCGTCGCGCCGCGTCAAGCCTTTGCGTTTGCGCAACTCATAAAATTTTTCAATATACTGCGGCAGCTTTGGGGAAGTGGCCGGATTGATGATTTCAACGCCGCCGTGCAGCGGCAAGTGCATCTCTTCGATTTGCTGATGAATGATTTTTTCATCGCCCAGTAAAATGGGATGCGCGATGCCTTCATCGAGAATCATTTCGCAGGCTTTCAGCACCGCCGGCACTTCGCCTTCCGGATATACAATGCGTTTCGGATGCTCTTTGGCTTTGTTGATCATCACGCGCATAAATTTGCGGCTGACGCCAAGGCGGCCTTCCAGCTCTTCGCGATATTTTTCAAGATTAATCGGCTTCTGCGCCACGCCTGTTTCCATAGCCGCCTTCGCCACCGCGGGCGCGACCCACAGCAAGACGCGAGGGTCGAACGGCTTCGGAATTATATAGTCCCGTCCGAATTTGAGACTGTGCAAGCGGTACGCTTTGATCACCGAATACGGCACGGGCTCTTTCGCGAGTTCAGCCAACGCCCGCGTCGCCGCATGTTTCATTTCTTCGTTAATCGTCGTCGCCCGCACATCCAGCGCGCCGCGAAAGATAAACGGAAAGCCGAGCACGTTGTTGACTTGATTGGGATAATCCGAGCGGCCGGTGGCCATAATCAAATCACTGCGCACGGAAGTGGCGTCTTCATACGTAATTTCCGGATCGGGATTTGCCATGGCGAAGATGATCGGATTTTTCGCCATCGCTTTGACCATTTCTTTGGTGAACACATTGGGGCCAGACAACCCCACAAATACATCCGCGCCCTCGACCGCTTCGGCTAACGTGCGCGCTTTCGTTTCGGCAGCGAGCTTCGCTTTGTACGGATTCATGCCCTCTTTGCGTCCCGCATACACTACGCCTTTGGTGTCGCACAAAATTAAATTGCGCCGTTCGACGCCGAGGCTGAGGTAATAATAAGCGCAGGCAATTCCGGAAGCACCGGCGCCATTAAAAACAACTTTCACTTGGCGAATATCTTTGCCGACAATTTCGAGCGCATTGAGCAGCGCCGCGCCGGAGATGATCGCCGTGCCATGCTGATCGTCGTGAAACACCGGAATTTTCATGGTTTTCTTCAGCGTTTCCTCAATCGTAAAGCATTCCGGCGCTTTAATATCTTCGAGATTAATGCCGCCGAAAGTCGGCTCCATCAATTGCACCGCGCGGATAATCTCGTTCGGGTCGTGTGAATTCAACTCGAGGTCGAATACGTCAATGTCGGCAAAACGTTTGAAGAGCACGCCTTTGCCTTCCATCACCGGCTTGCCCGCATCCGCGCCGATGTCGCCGAGGCCGAGCACCGCGGTGCCGTTTGAAACCACGGCGACTAAATTGCCGCGGGAAGTGTACTCCCAAATTTTGTCGGGCGATTGGTGAATCTCGCGACAGGGTTCCGCCACGCCGGGCGTGTACGCCAGCGATAAATCCGTCTGCGTGACACATGGCTTGGTCGACACCACTTCGATTTTGCCCTTGCGTCCCTCGCTGTGATAGCGCAGGGCTTGTTCTTTGGATATCATAATTAGTCTCACTCGTTGTCAGTTTTCAGTGATCAGTTTTCAGTAATCAGTCACCAGTCACCTGAAAACTGGTGACTGATCACTGAATACTGCTTTTTACCACGCATAGCGTTCGCCACGAATTTGCCGGGGCATGGTAACGACATGCATGCGTTTGAGTTTCGTCACTTGCTCGAGGCGGCGCTCGGCGAAACGATTGGAGGCCTCGCCGGTTGGAATGTTTTCTTTCCGCGCGATTTCGATAATTTTCTTGAGCGTGCCATAAATGCCTTCGGCCTCCTTTAGCGCTTTCTCGCGATGATAACCCTCCAGCTCGTTGGCGACATTGATGAGGCCGCCGGCATTGATGACATAATCCGGCGCATAAAGAATGCGTTTTTCCATCAACAGCCGGCCGTGCTTGATCTCATCCGCAAGCTGATTATTGGCGCCGCCGGCGATGATTTTGAATTTCAACCGATGCACGGTTTCTTCGTTGATGATCGCCCCGAGCGCGCAGGGCGCAAAAATTTCGGCGTCGACGTCATAAATTTTGTCGGGATCAACTGCGGTCGCGCCAAAATCTTCGACGCAGCGTTGGACCCGACTTTTGTGAATGTCGGTTACAAACAGCTTCGCGCCTTCTTTGTGCAAAAATTCGGCGAGATAATAGCCGACATGGCCAACGCCTTGAATCGCGACTTTGCGATTGCGAATGGAGGCGGAATCAAACGTGGATTCGCAGCAGGCTTTCAATCCGAAATAAACGCCACGCGCGGTGACCGGCGAGGGATCGCCGCTGCCGCCGATGATTTCAGGAACGCCGAGCACCCACGGCGTTTCCATTTTGGCCCACACCATGTCGTTGACTTCGGTGCCAACGTCTTCACCCGTGATGAAACGGCCGTTAAGCCCATGCACAAAACGTCCGAAGGCGCGGAATAAAATTTCATTTTTATCGCGCTGCGGATCACCGAGGATTACGGCCTTGCCGCCGCCCAAATTCAGGCCCGCGACGGCAGATTTGTACGTCATACCGCGCGAGAGGCGCAACACATCTTCAAGCGCCTCGGCTTCGGTTTTGTACGGCCACATGCGCGTGCCGCCGAGCGCCGGACCGAGCGTGGTGTCGTGAATGGCAATAATCGCGCGCAAGCCAGAATCGCGATCCTGACAGAAGATCACTTCTTCATGATTGTATTCGCGCATGGACGTGAAGGTTTGCATGAGATACTCCTTGGAAAATATTCTACAGCAGAAATGCGGCTAACGGATAAAATACCTTTTTGTCAATGGCCATGGGGTGACAGTCGGTGACCACAGCCTTGTTATCCGTTGGCAAGAAAAGCGTAAACTCATTTATACAACAACTTTTTCGACAGTCTCATGTTTGAGTTTTTCGAGCAGGCGCTGAATCTGCGCTTCTTCGTCCTTCAGCTTGTCTTTGAAGACTGAAGAATCCGTGTGATAAATCTCGGCGCGGAGATTCATATAATACTGCCGTACGAGACGCTGCAGGAGCGCCAGTTCTT